>NZ_JBFULZ010000050.1:0-23348 GCF_054049635.1 Cellulomonas sp. P5_C6
GTGACGCGCTGCTCTCACCGACCGTGACGCGGCGGCTGCTGGCCACGGTCGCCCGGGCGACGCGGGAGGTGCCGAGCTCGTCGGCGCTCGCGGACCTCACGCCGCGAGAGCGCGAGGTGCTGGTGCTCGTCGCCGAGGGGTTGTCGAACGACGAGATCGGCGCGCGCCTGTTCCTCAGTCCGCTGACCGTCAAGACGCACGTGCTGCGGGCCGCGACGAAGCTGGGCGCGCGGGACCGGGCGCAGATGGTGGTGCTCGCCTACGAGTCGGGGCTGGTGCGGCCCGGGTGGGCCGGCTGACTCCGATCGGAGCGACCAGGACGGTCCGGGTGGACGACGACCCGGACGGGGTCGCGGGGCGACGGTGGTGGTGCGGTCGACGGTCGGCCGCCACGCATCGTCGGAGGTCGTCATGCTCACCACGCTCCTGTCCCACCCGGTCGGCTACGGCTGGGGGTGGGGATGGGGACCCGGTCCCTGGTTCCTGCTGGTCCCGCTGTTCTGGTTCGGCGTGATCGCCCTGTTCTTCACGTTCGGCGCCCGCCGGCGGCGCCGCTACTGGGAGGGCGAGGGCCCGCGCGGGACCAGCGGCGCGCGCAGCGTGCTCGCCGAGCGCTACGCCCGCGGGGAGATCGACGAGACCGAGTACCGCGCCCGGCTCGAGGTGCTGCTCGCCGCGGACGCGCCACGCGGCTGACGCCTGCCCAGCCCTGGTCGGGTCGGTGCGTCCCGACCAGGGCGGTCAGGCCTCGCTCGGTGCGTCCTGCGGCTCCGGCGCGGCGGGTGCGCCGGGCAGGTCGCGCATCCGGAGCAGCGGAGAGAGGACCACGGGCAGCGCCGCGAACGCCATGATCCCGACGGAGACCCAGAGCGTCGGAAGCACCCCGAGGTGGGTGCCGAGCCAGCCGCCGAGCAGCCCGCCGATGGGCATCGTGCCCCACACGATGAACCGCACCGACGCGTTCATCCGACCGAGCAGAGGCGGCGGGCAGACGCGCTGCCGGAAGCTCACCTGCCCCACGTTGTAGACGATCACGGCGAAGCCGAACACCGCGCCGCCGGCGATGAGGAGCACCGTCGCGGGCACCGTGCCGGACGCAGCGAGCGGTGTCAGAGCGGCGGCGGGAGCCATCAGCAGCGCGGACAGCGGGATGATCCGGCCCTCGCCGATCCACTGCGCGAGCCGGCCCGCGACGACGGCGCCGAGCAGCGCGCCGATCGACCCGGCCGACAGGATGGCGCCGTACGCCGCCGTGCCGAGCCCGAGGGTCCGCAGCACGAAGATCACCGTGACGGCGCCACCGATCGCGCCGGCGAAGTTGCCCAGCCCGGTGCACGCGACGATCCGGCGCAGGTAGGGCTCGTGCACGACGAACTGCAGTCCCTCGGCGATCTCGACCTTCAACGGTCGTCTCGTGTCCGGGTGCGGCGTCTGCTCCTGGTGGCGGATGCGGCCGACCGAGAAGGCCGACACGAGGTAGGTGACCACCGTGACGGCGATGAGGGCGGGCGCGGTGATCACGCGGAGCAGCACGCCACCGATGGCCGGAGCCACGACCTGGGCGACGGACGCGGTCGCCTGGAGCTTGGAGTTGCCCTCGACCAGGTGGTCGATCCCGACGAGCCCGGGGATGTAGCTCTGGTGCGACACGTCGAAGAAGACGGTGGCGACGCTGATGACCAGCGCGGCGCCGACCAGCAGGGGGATCGACGCGTGGCCGGTCAGGGCGGTCACGACGACCACCGTGAGGACCGCGGCGCGGACCAGGTCGGCGACGATGAGCACCCGGCGCTTGCGCATCCGGTCCACCCACGCGCCGGCCGGCAGGCCGATGACCAGGAACGCCGCGTACTCGGCGGCGTTGAGGACGCCCATCTGCCACTCGGTGGCGGCGAGCGTCTGGACCGCGAAGATGGGCAGGGCGAGAGCGGTCAGCTGGGCGCCCAGCTGGCCGAAGGCGTCGCCGGTCCACAGCCGCCGGAAGTCCGGGTGGTGGATCAGCGATCGGGTGGGTGTCTCGGTGCTCACGGCGACCAGCATCGACAAGTGATTGGGAAAAGTCAATCACTGTGCTTGGATCGACCCATGACGGAGAACGCTCGTGCCGAGAGCAGCGCGAAGAGCACGGCCCACAGCACCGCCGAGGTCGACGCCGACGCGCGAGCCCTCGCGAGCACGCTGCGCCTGCGGATCCTGCGGCTCTGTCTCGACGAGCCGCTGACCAACCGGGAGATCGCCGACCGGCTGGACCGCAACCCCGCGACCGTGCTGCACCACGTCCGCACCCTGGTGGACCGCGGCTTCCTGGCGGCCGAGCCCGTCCGGCGCGGTGCGCGCGGGTCCCGCGAGGTGCCGTACCGGGCGACCGGGAAGTCGTGGCGCACACCGGGGGCCCCGGGGATGAGCCGGATCCTCATCAACACGTTCCTCGAGGAGGTCGCGCTCGTCGACCCCGCCGAGGTGCTCGCCACCCGCCTCGGGCTCCGCCTGGACCAGAGCGGCCTCGAGGAGCTCCTTGCCCGGCTGGACGCGGTCTTCCAGGACTTCGCCGCCCGCCCCCCGCACCCCGACGGCACGCCCTACTCCCTGTTCTGGGCCCTGCACGAGGACGTCACCCGCCGCGCGACCGCATGAGGAACGCCGGGCTCCCGCCCCTCCGCGGTCGCCCGGCGCTCCTCATCCCCTGCGCGGTGCTACTGGTGTGACGCTACGGAGCGCGTCGGTTCGACACATCCAMCTCGAGTAGCACAACCGGTCCGGCGCGTCCGTCAGTACCGGATCGCATCGATCACCTTGACCCGCACCGCGAACGTCGCCGGGATGAGGCCGGCCAGGGCGCCGACGGCCACCGCCGCGGCCATCCCCACCAGCGCGGCGCTGATCGGGAACGGCGGCATGTCCTGGATGCCGCCGCCGAACACCCGGTCGACCGGGATGTTCTTGATGATGGCCACGGCGAGCACGACGCCGACCAGCCCCGCGACGACCGTCGCCACCACGGACTCGAGCAGCACGCCGAAGAACACCCGGCCGGACGTCGCCCCGAACGACCGCCGGATGCCGATCTCCCGGATCCGGTAGCGGACGGTCACCAGCGCGATGTTGACCAGCCCGAGCCCGCCGAGCAGCAGCGCGAAGCCGCCGACGCCGATGCCCACCCACTTCGTCGCCCGGTCGAGCCCGCCGCTGTCGTAGTTGTTGTCGTTCACCTCGACGTGCCAGCCGGGGGCGACGGCCTGCATGTCCCGCTTGATCTGGTCGCCGAGCGCCGCCGACTGGTCCGTGGGCACCCAGAGGTACATCGTCGGCACCTGCGTGGGCGCCATCGGGTTCGGCAGGGCCGGTCCCGAGGTGCCCGCCTGCGTGCCCGAGCCGTCCGGCCCGATCCACCGGTGGAACTGGTCGTAGAGCACGAACGCCGTCGGGTCGACCCCGGGCCACTCGTCGCGGACCACGCCGACGACCGACGCGGTCACCGGTGCCCGGTCGCCCAGCTGGACGGTCGGGTGCGACGCGAGGTCGCCCAGTCCCTGCGCGGCGAGGAACGCTTGGTTGACGACGAGCGTCGGGGCCATGGCCTCCTCGTCGGCGTCGGCGAACCAGCGGCCCTGCTCGGGCACGATCCGGTCGATGGTGCCCAGGTCGGCGTCGACCGCCCGCAGCTGGACGGGGCGGGTGCCGTCCGGGAAGCGGATCATCGCCTGCGTCCACTCGTCGTGGCTGGCGTAGGTGATGTCGTAGCGGTCGAGCACCCGCGCGAACTCGTCGTCCCAGGTCGCCGGGGTCGCCGCGGCGCCGTCCTGCGGCCAGGCGTTGATGTTGAGGGTGACCACGCGGCCCGACTGCCGCTCGTTCTGCTCCTTGAACGATTGGTTGAGCATGGACACCAGCGCGGTGACCCCGGTGATCGCGGTGACCGCGCAGGCCACGCCGATGAGCGCCAGCAGCACCCGGAGCTTGTGGATGCGCAGCTCGCCCCAGGCCTCGACGATCGCTCCGACGACCCCGGTCATGCGGGCACCCCCGACTCGTCCGCGTCGGGCAGCCGGCGCTCGGTGTGCGACGACCGGTCGGCGACCAGCGTCGGCACGTCGCCGACCCAGTCGGATGTCGTGTCGAGCCGGATGGGCACCAGGACCCCCTCGGTGAGCCGGTACTGGCGCTCGGCGCGCGCGGCCACCGCCAGGTCGTGGGTGATGGTCACCAGCGCGGCGCCGGTCTGCGACGCGATCTCGTCGAGCAGCGACATGACCTCCCCGCCCGTCTCGACGTCGAGGGCACCGGTGGGCTCGTCGGCGAGGATGACGCGCGGACCGCGCACCAGCGCCCGGGCGATGGCGACGCGCTGCTGCTCGCCGCCCGAGAGCTTGTCGGGCATGGTGTCCACCCGGTCGCCCAGGCCGACCCGCTCGAGCATCTGCGCCGCGAGTCGCTTGCGGGACCAGAACTGCCGTCCCCGCGCGTAGAGCAGGGGGGCGGCGACGTTCTCGAGGGCCGTGCGGCCGGGCAGCAGGTTGAACTGCTGGAACACGAACCCGAAGTCCCGGCCCCGCCGCCGGGTGCGCGCACCGTTGGACAGCTTGCCGATGGGCACGCCCTCCAGCAGGTACTGCCCGGTGGTGGGCGCGTCGAGCAGGCCGAGGATGTTGAGCAGCGTCGACTTGCCCGTGCCGGACCGGCCGACGATCGCGACGTGCTCGCCGGCGTCGACCGCGAGGGTCACGCCCTGGAGGATGTGCAGCAGCCGTTCGTCGGGCAGCCGGACCGACCGCGTGACGTCGGTGAGCTCGAGGAGGCTCATCCGCCGCACACCGCGGGGTCGTACGTGAGGTTGCAGTCGACGGGCGCGCCGGCGCCGCCGGGCACCGGGATGAACTGCAGGATCGTGTCGCCGGCCGCCAGACCCTCGGTGATCTGCACGTTCGCGCCGTCCGTCAGGCCCAGCCCGACGGGCCGCTTCTCGTCGGTGCCGTCGGCGGCGACCACCCAGACGTTGCCCTTCTGGACCGTGCCCTGCACCGCGGTGATGGGCACGACGACCGCGTCGGAGACCGTGCCGTTGGTGATCTCGACGGTCGCGCCGAGCCCGGGGAACGCGGTCACGCCCGCGGGGATCGCGCAGGTCACCGTCCCCGACGACGCCGGCGTGGAGCCGTCGCCGGTCGGGTCGCTGCCGGTGGCCGCCGCCGCGCCGACCCGCAGGCCCGTGCAGTCGAACGGGGCCGGTCCGCCGTTGAGCGTGACGCTGGCCTGGGTGGGCGCCCCGACCAGCCGGTACTGCTGGTCGGGCGTGAGGGTCCCGGTGACCGAGAGCGTGCCGGGCGCCACCTTGCCCACCTCGTCGCCGACCGAGACGACCTGGTCCTTGAGGGTCGGCATCGACAGCGTGCCGGCGACGGGAGCCTTGACGGTCTCGACGACGACCTTGGGCCGGCGCTCGGTGGTCGTCTGCTCGCCGGTCTCCGGGTTCGTGGTCACGATCGGGTCCTGCGGGGTCTCCTGCCGGATCTCGAGGATCGGCGTCCCGACGGCCACGGCCGCTCCGTCCGCCACCAGCAGCTTCGACACGGTCCCGGCCAGCGTGGCCCGGACGACGACCGCCGGGTCGGCCACGACCGACGCCTGCACGGTGACGGCGTTGGTCACGGTTCCCGTGGCCACCTCGACGGTCGGCTGGATGATCGCGCCCGTCGGCTTGAGCGAGTTGTCCGTCGTGGTGACGTCGGCGCCGGCGAACGCGATCTTCACCAGGGCGGCCGCGATGATCGCCCAGAGGATCAGGCGGATGGTCGGGAAGATGATCCTGCGGGTGACCCCCACGGTCGGGCTCCTCGGTCTCGGCGTCGGGACGGCGTCCGGAACGTATCGACACCGCCCTGGCCTGCGGATCCACCGCAAGGATGACGTGGCCGGCGGGTCGACCCGTTACCGTGCGGCAGACACTACTGCGCGATGTGCACTAGCGGTCAAGCACCGGCGCGCGTGTCTCCGACGATGACAGCGTCCGGCGCGCGACGCCGCGCCGGACCCGTCGCCCGATCAGCCCGCTGCTGCCGCGGCCGTCGCCACCAGGAACGCAGGCGCCCGGAGCCCGGCGTCCGCGAACGCGTCCGCGACCGCGTGCGCCACGTGGTCCACCTCGCTGGCGTCGACCAGCGCGATCGCCGACCCGCCGAACCCGCCGCCGGTCATCCGCGCCCCGACGGCACCGGCGGCGCGCGCGGTGTCGACCACGAGGTCGAGCTCGCGGCTGGACACCTCGTAGTCGTCGCGCAGGGAGGCGTGGGACTGGTTCATGAGCGTCCCGACCAGCCCGACCTCGCCGGCGTCGAGCAGCGCGACGAACCAGGTCACGCGGTCGATCTCGTTCACCACGTGCCGGACGCGGCGCACCTGCACCTCGTCGTCGAGTTTGTCCAGCGCCCACTCCAGCCCGCGGGGGTCGTCGGAGATCTCGCGCAGGGTGCCGACGCCGAGGCGCGCCGCCGCGGCCTCGCACGACGCGCGGCGCTCGGCGTACTGGCCGTCGACCAGCGCGTGCTCGGCGCGGGTGTCGACGACGAGCAGGGCCAGCCCGTGCGCGGCCAGGTCGAACGGCACGTGCCGGACCGACCCGTCGAGGCAGTCGAGCAGCAGCGCGTTCCCCTCGCGGGCACGCAGCGCGGCCGCCTGGTCCATGCCGCCGGTCGGGGCGCCCGCGATCTCGTTCTCGGCGCGGACGCAGAGCGCGGCCAGGGTGGCGCGGCCCTCGTCGGAACCCGCCAGGCCCAGCCCGAACACCGCGTCGAGCCCGACCGCCACCGACGCCTCGAGGGCCGCCGACGACGACAGGCCGGCGCCGTACGGCACGCAGGAGTCGACCGCGACGTCGAAGCCGGTCACCGGGTGCCCGGCCTGGCGCAGCGCCCAGGCGACGCCCACGACGTAGCCGGCCCAGCCGTCGACGGTGCCGGGCGCGACGTCCGCCAGGTCGATCGTCCGCAGGCCGGTCGGCTCCTGCGCCGAGACCAGCCGGACGACGTCGTCGTCGCGACGCCGCAGTGCCGCGTAGGTGCGGTGGGGGAGCGCGATGGGCAGGCAGAGGCCGCCGTTGTAGTCGGTGTGCTCGCCGATGAGGTTGACGCGACCGGGCGCGGACCACGAGCCGTCGGGCTCGACCTCGAAGCGTGCGGTGAAGAGCCCGACGGCGCGCTCCGCGCCGTCGGACGGGGTCCAGGCCTCGAGCCACTCGGGGGTCATGCCAGCTCCTGCAGTCGGGTCGCGATGCGCTCGGGGGTGGTGTCGCTGATCCAGGCGCCCATGCCGGACTCGACGCCGGCCAGGTACTTGAGCTTGCCCGGCGCGCGCAGCACCGAGAAGAGCTGCAGGTGCAGGCGGGAGTCCTCGCGGCCGTCGCGGACGGGCGCCTGGTGCCAGCCGGAGATGTACGGCAGCGGGATGGCCTCGCCGTCGGGGCCGACGAAGAAACGGTCGAGCCGTTGCAGCAGCGTCAGGTACGTCGTCGCGAGGTCCTCGCGCTCGGCGTCGGTGAGCGCCGGCAGGTCGGGGACGTCGCGGCGCGGGGCCAGGTGCACCTCGACGGGCCAGCGCGCCGCGAACGGCACGTAGGCCACCCAGTGCTCCGACTCCAGCACGATCCGCTCGCCGTGCGCGAGCTCGGCGTCGAGCACGTCGCGGCCCAGCAGGCGGCCGGTCCGCTCCCGGTGCGCGCGCGCCTGCGCCAGCATCGAGGTCGTCCTGGGCGTGAGGTACGGGAACGCGTAGATCTGGCCGTGCGGGTGGTGCAGCGTGACGCCGATCTCCTTGCCCCGGTTCTCGAACACGAACACCTGCTCGATGCCGGGCAGCGCGTGCAGCGCCTCGGTCCGCTGCGCCCACGCCTCGACGATGGTCCGCATGCGCGTCGGGGAGACCGTGCTGAGCGACGCCGTCGAGTCGGCCGAGAAGCAGATGACCTCGCACCGGCCGGCGGCGGGCCGCACCGTCCACAGCGGCTCGTCGTCGCGCTGCACCGGCGCGTCGGGGACGCCCGGGACGGCCAGCAGCGACGGGAAGCGGTTCTCGAACACCACGACGTCGTAGTCCTGCGCCGGGATCTCGCCGTCCTGGTACGCGGCGCCGGGCTTGGCGGGGGCCAGCGGGTTGGCGTCGGCGGGCGGCAGGAACGTGCGGTTCATGCGGTGCGCGGCCATGGGGATCCACTCGCCCGTGAGCGGGTCGCGGCGCAGCTCCGGGCCGGTCACGGGCTGCGGCACGCCGTCGGCGTCGAGCACGGGCGCGAACCGGTCGACCAGCGGGCGTGCGTCGTGCAGCTCGCGGGTGGCCGCGCCGGACACGTAGGGCTCGGAGTCGTCGAAGTAGAGCAGCTCCCGCCCGTCGGCGAGCGTGGTCGTGGTCAGTCGGACGGTCACAGGGTGGCTCCAGTGGTGTCGACCAGGACCAGGGTGGTCGCGGTCAGGTGTCGTCGGGCGTCGGCGGGCAGACCGTCGTCGGTCAGCAGGACGTCGATGTCCTCGAGGGGGGCGATGCGGGCCAGGCCGACGACCCCCCACTTGGTGTGGTCGGCGAGCACGGTGGTCGCCGCGGCGCAGGCCATGAGCGCGCGGTCGGTCGCCGCCTCGGCCAGGTTCGGGGTGGTCGGGCCGTGCGCGTCGAGCCCGTGCACGCCGAGGTAGGCGCGGTCCACGCGCAGGCTCATGAGCGTCGCGTCGGCGACAGGGCCGACCAGCGCGTCGGACGGCGTCCGTACCCCGCCGGTGAGGATCACCTCGATGCCCGGCGCACCGTCCAGCGCCTCGGCGATCCGCAGGCCGTTGGTGACGACCGTGAGGCTCCCGATGCCGGCGCCGGCCAGCAGCTCGGCCAGCAGGTACGTCGTCGTGCCCGCCGACAGCGCGATCGCCTGTCCGGGCTCGATCGTGGCCAGCGCGGCGCGGGCGATCGCCGCCTTCTCGGGCCCCGCCCACGAGCGCTTGGCCTCGAAGCCGGGCTCGTCGGTGGGCCGGCCGGGCGCGTCCGGCGCGACAGCGCCGCCGTGCACCCGCCGCACGAGTCCCGCGCGGGCCAGCTCCGCGATGTCGCGGCGGACCGTCATGTCCGAGACGTCGAGGCTCTCGACGAGGTCCGACACGCGTGCGGCGCCGTCGGCACGCACCACGGCCAGGATCCGGTCCTGGCGTTGGGAGGCGAGCACCCGAACAGCCTCGCACGAAACCAAACAAACTTCAACACCGGGGCCTCGGGTTGCACACCTCGGCATGCATCCTCCATGGTCGGACGTGGGTCGTCGGCGACCCGCGAAGGAGATGACATGTCCCGCGTCCGCGTGCACAACTTCTCGGTCTCCCTCGACGGCTTCGGCACCGGCGAGGGTCAGCAGCTCGATGCCCCGTTCGGTCACGCCGGCTCACGGCTGATGGAGTGGGCCTTCGAGACGCGCACGTTCCGCGAGATGGGCATCCACGGGGAGACCGAGGGATCCCACGGCGTCGACGAGGCGTTCGCCAGCGCGTGGGGTCCCGGGATCGGCGTCGAGATCATGGGGCGCAACAAGTTCGGCCCGCAGCGCGGTCCCTGGCAGGACGAGGAGTGGAAGGGCTGGTGGGGCGACGACCCCGTCTTCCACACGCCGGTCGTCGTCCTGACGCACCATCCCCGGCCCGTGCTCGAGATGGAGGGCGGGACGACCTTCCACTTCGTCGACGCCGACCCCGTGGCCGCGCTCGAGCAGGCGCGCGCCCTGGCCGGCGACCTCGACGTCCGGATCGGTGGCGGCGTCAGCACGGTCCGGCAGTTCCTCGAGGCCGACCTGATCGACCACCTGCACGTCGTCCTGGTGCCGATCGTCCTGGGCCGCGGCGAGCGGCTCTGGGACGGGCTCGAAGGGCTGGAGCAGCGCTTCGACATCGAGGCGACCCCGTCACCGTCCGGGGTCGTCCATCTCGTCCTCACCCGGCGCGCGGCCCGCTAAGGGGTCAGCGGCCCGCCGGGGTCAGGCCCAGGGAGCGGCCCGCGAGGCCGCGCCGGCGGGACACGAGCGAGCGGGCGACCTCGCGCAGCGCCACGGCCGCGGGGGAGTCCGGGTCGGACAGGACCACGGGCGTGCCGTCGTCGCCGGCCTCGCGCAGGCGCACGTCGAGCGGGACCTGCCCGAGCAGCGGCACGTCGGAGCCGGTCAGGCGCGTGAGGTTCTCGGCGACCCGGGTCCCTCCGCCGGACCCGAACAGCTCCAGCCGGGACCCGTCGGGCTGCTCGAGCCAGGACATGTTCTCCACGACGCCGACCACGTGCTGCCGGGTCTGCACCGCGACGGACCCGGCGCGCTCGGCCACCTCGGCCGCGGCCACCTGTGGCGTGGTCACCACGACGATCTCGGACGACGGCAGCAGCTGCGCCACCGAGATCGCGATGTCCCCGGTGCCGGGCGGCAGGTCGAGCAGCAGCACGTCGAGGTCGCCCCAGAACACGTCGGCGAGGAACTGCTGCAGCGCGCGGTGCAGCATCGGCCCCCGCCACACGACCGGCTGCCCGGGCGGCACGAACATGCCGATCGAGACGACCAGCACGCCGAAGGCCTCGGGCGGCAGCAGCATGTCGTCGACGCGCGTCGGCTGGCGCGTGACCCCGAGCATCCGGGGGATCGAGAAGCCGTAGATGTCGGCGTCGACGATGCCGACCTTCAGCCCGTCGGCCGCCATCGCGACGGCGAGGTTGGCGGTGACCGACGACTTGCCGACGCCCCCCTTGCCCGACGCGATCGCGAACACCTTGGTCAGCGACTGCGGCTGCGCGAACGGGATCACGGGCTCGGCCGACGTCCCACGCAGCAGGGTCCTGAGCGCCGCGCGCTGGTCGGCCGACATGACGCCGAACACCACGGACACGTCGTCGATCCCCTCGACGGTCGCCGCGGCGGCGCTCACGTCGCGCGTCAGCGTGTCCTTCAGCGGGCAGCCGGGGGTGGTCAGGTCGATGCCGACGGTGGCGTGCGCGCCGACGACCTCGACCGACCGGACCATCCCGAGCTCGGTGATCGGGCGCTTGATCTCGGGGTCCAGCACGTGCGAGAGCGCCTCGCGGACGGCGTCGGACAACGGGTCGGTGGGCTCCGGCATGCGGCCCATCGTAGGTGTCGTGCGCAGGGTCAACCGCGCGCGGCCTTGTCGGCCGCCCCGCGCGGCTGGCGCTTCTTGTCCCCGCGGTCGGACTTCTTTTCCGGGCGCTCCCGGTCGCGGTCGTCGTCGTCCCCCTCGCGGTCCGTGACGAGGTCCTCGAGCATGTTGCGCAGCTCGGAGCGGACGAAGTCGCGGGTGGCCACCTCGGACAGTGCGATGCGCAGCGCCGCCATCTCGCGGGCCAGGAACTCGGTGTCGGCCAGGTTCCGCTCGGACCGCTGGCGGTCCTGCTCGGCCTGCACGCGGTCGCGGTCCGTCTGCCGGTTCTGCGCGAGCAGGATCAGCGGCGCGGCGTAGGAGGCCTGCAGCGAGAGCACCAGCGTCAGCGCCGTGAACCCGTTGGCCGCCTGGTCGAACCGGATGCTGTCCGGGGCGTAGACGTTCCAGGCGATCCAGACGATGCAGAAGACCGTCAGGTAGATGATGAMCCGCGGGGTCCCCAGGAACCGCGCGATGCTCTCCGAGATCTTGCCCGAGGCGTCCTCGTCGATCTGCGGCCGCCGGATGAACCGGCGGCGGGACTCCAGCGGCGTGTCGAGGCGGTCAGCCACGGCTCACCCCCGGGCGGGGTGCGCCGCCGAGCAGGCTCGCGTCCGAGAGGTTGCCCTCGTCGTCGGTCTCGCGCCAGTCCTCGGGCAGCAGGTGGTCGAGCACGTCGTCCACCGAGACCACGCCGAGCAGCCGCTTCTCGGCGTCGACCACGGGCAGCGCCAGCAGGTTGTAGGTGGCCAGGTTGCGGGTCACCGACAGCAGCGGGGCGTCGACGGGGATCGACTCGATGTCCGTGTCGAYGATCGAGCCGATGGCCTCGTGCGGGGGCTCGCGCAGCAGCCGCTGCAGGTGCACGACGCCGATGAACCGGCCGGTCGGCGTCTCCAGCGGCGGGCGTGCCACGAACACCATCGACGCCAGCGCGGGCGTGAGGTCCTGGCGGCGGACGTGCGCGAGCGCCGCGGCGATCGGGGTCTCGGGGCCGAGGATCACGGGCTCGGTGGTCATCAGACCGCCGGCGGTGTTGTCCTCGTACGCGAGCAGCCGCCGGACGTCCTTCGCCTCGTCGGGTTCCATGAGCTCGAGCAGCTCGGCCTGCTGGTCGTCGGGGAGCTCGCCCAGCAGGTCGGCCGCGTCGTCGGGCTGCATGGCCTCGAGGACGTCGGCGGCGCGCGTGCGGGCCAGCCCCTGCAGGATGCCGACCTGGTCGTCCTCGGGCAGCTCCTCGAGCACGTCGGCCAGGCGCTCGTTGTCCAGCGCGCTGGCCACCTCGAGCCGACGGGTGAGCCCGAGGTCGTGCAGGACGTCGGCGAGGTCGGCCGGCTTGAGGTCCTCGTACTGGGCGAGCATCAGCTCCGCGCCCTGGGCCGCGGTCGCCTGACCGAGGCCGGTGACCTCGTCGACGGACACCAGCAGCGTCTCGCCGCGGCGACGCAGGATGCCCCGGCCGCCGACGGGCACCCGGCGGGCGAAGACCTTGGAGATGACCCAGTCGCCGTTGCGCTGGAGCTCGATGGCGACGTCCTCGATGACGGCCGAGCCGGAGCCGTCGACGAACTCGACGGTGCGGTCCAGCAGCTCGCCCACGGCCAGGGTCTCGAAGGCGCGCTGCTCGAAGCGGCGCATGTTCACCAGGCCGGTCGAGATGACCTGCCCGGAGTCGATCGAGGTCACGCGCGTGAGCGGCAGGAACACGCGCCGTCGCGCCGCCACCTCGACGACGAGGCCCACGGCTCGGGGCGCGCCCTTGGGGCGCACCAGCACGACGACGTCGCGGACTCGTCCCACCTGGTCACCGAGGGGGTCGAACACGTTGGTCCCGGCAAGGCGCGCGACGAACACCCTGGTCCCGACGCTGCTCACGTCGGCCAGCCTAGACCGGCCTCCGGCCGTGGGCCGTCGCCCCGCCGGTTGTTCGGCCACGCGTCACCCGGGCGTCGCCAGGCTCTGGCGATCCTTGCGGCCCTGGGAGAGGATCGCCGCATGTCGTTCTCCGGCAACGCACGCCCCCCGCGCACCCCCACCCCACCCCAGGGTGAGACCGTCGCGGCCTACGCCACGTACCTCGAGGCGCAGAAGGCCGTCGACCACCTGGCCGACAAGGCGTTCGCCGTCCAGCTGGTGACGATCGTGGGCACGGACCTGCGGATGGTCGAGCGCGTCACCGGGCGGCTGTCGTACCCCCGGGCCGCGCTGGGCGGGTTCCTGTCCGGCGCCTGGTTCGGCCTGTTCGTCGGCCTGCTGCTCAGCCTGTTCTCGTCCCCGGGGTCGCAGAGCCCGCTCGTCCCGGCGATCTTCATCGGCGGCGCGTTCGGCCTGCTGTTCTCGGTGATCACGTACTCGTTCTCGCGCGGGCGGCGGGACTTCACGTCGACCAGCCAGATCGTCGCGTCGTCCTACGCCGTGCTGTGCCGGTCCGAGCAGGCGCACAAGGCGCGCGAGCTGCTGCGCGAGATCGGCGGCGTGCAGTCCGGCTGGCCCGCGCGGCCGCCCGCGCCGCTCACCACCACCAGTCCGTCGGATCCGTCGGGTGCGTACCCGCCGGGTGCGGCGTCGCAGCCGTGGGGCTCGCCGACCGTGCCTCCGGTCGGGCCGCCCGGACCACCTGCTCCGCCGAGCGGACCGCCTGCCGACCAGCCCGGGCCGTCCGCGCCGCCGAGCGGGCCGCCGACCGCGCTCTGAGCCGTTCGGCGCGGCGCTCGCGGCGCGTCGGTCCGGGCTCGACCTGCGGCGCGTCGGGGAACGCGCTGCGGACCTCGCGGATCGTCGCCCCCCTCGCGTACAGCAGTGCGAGCCCGAGGTTCATGCCGTCCATGTCTGCCTCCTGTGTCGGTMGTGTCACTCCTCGCAGGAGTGACGCCGACGGGCAGACCAGATCGACAACTCAGCGGTCGAGCAGCCCCGCCATCCACGCCTCGATGGCGTCGACCTCGCGGGGCAGCGCCGCCGACAGGTTCTCGTTGCCGCCGACGGTGACCAGGACGTCGTCCTCGATGCGCACGCCGATGCCGCGGTACTCCTCCGGCACCAGCAGGTCGTCCGACTTGAAGTAGAGGCCCGGCTCGATGGTGAACACCATGCCCGGCTCCAGCACGCCGTCGAGGTAGAGCTCGGCCCGCGCGACCGCGCAGTCGTGGACGTCGAGGCCCAGGTGGTGGCTGGTCCCGTGCACCATCCAGCGCCGGTGGTGCTGGTTCTCGGGCAGCAGCGCCTCCTCGGCGCTGACGGGGAGCAGGCCCCACTCGGCCAGCCGCTCGGCGATGACCGTCATGGCGGCGTCGTGCACGTCGCGGAAGCGGGCGCCGGGGACGGCGGCGGCGAAGCCCGCGTCGGCCGCGTCGAGCACCGCCTGGTAGACCCGGCGCTGCACCTCCGTGAAGGTGCCGTCCACGGGCAGCGTGCGCGTGACGTCGGCGGTGTAGAGCGAGTCGACCTCGACCCCGGCGTCGACCAGCACCAGCTCGCCCGCCCGCACCTGGCCGTCGTTGTCGATCCAGTGCAGCGTGGTCGCGTGCTCGCCGGCGGCCGCGATGGTCTCGTAGCCGACCGCGTTGCCCTCCTGGCGGGCGTGCCCGACGAAGGTGCCCTCGATGACGCGCTCGCCGCGCGGGTGCGCGATCGCGTCGGGCAGCGCGCGGACGATCTTCTCGAAGCCGTCGATCGTCGTGTCGACGGCGAGGCGCATCTGCTCGATCTCGTACGCGTCCTTGACCAGCCGCAGCTCGGACAGTGCCTCGGCCAGCCGCTCGTCGCGCTCGTGGGCCGCCTCGGTCGCGCGGATCTCCTCGACCAGGGCGTCGATGCTCTCGTCCACGTCGGTGACGAGGCGCACCTGGACGCCGTCCTCGCCGACGTCCTTGGCCACGCCGTCGCGCAGGCCGTCGATGTGCGTCGTCGTGATCCCGGTCAGGGTCTCGAGGTCCTCGAGGGTCGGGCGCGCGCCCACCCAGAACTCGCCGTACTGGGCGTCGGAGAAGAACTCGACGGTGTCCCGGCCGGCCTGCGGGCGGATGTAGAGCACCGCGCGGTGACCGCTGCCGTCGTCGCCGGTGCCGTCCTCGACCGGGTGCAGCACCAGCACGGCGTCGGGCTCGTGCTCGGCGCCCAGGCCCGTGAGGTGCGCGAACGCGGAGTGCGGGCGGAACCGGTAGTCGGTGTCGTTGGAGCGGACCTTGAACGTGCCGGCCGGGACGACCAGCCGGTCGCCGGGGAACTGGGCCGAGAGCGCCGAGCGGCGGGCGGCGGTGTGGTCGGCGGCGGGGCCGCGCTCGAGGGTCGAGGACGGGCGCTCGCCCCAGCCGGACGTGATCCACCGGACGAACTCCGGCGAGCCCGGCCGCTGGGACCGGTTGCTGCCGCGGTCGGCGAGCGGCTGGGCGGGTGCGGTCTCGGGCGTCACGTCACTCATGGCGTCATCCTCCCATCCGTCCCGGCTACCGTGAGGCCGTGCGCATCGACCTCCACACCCACTCGACGGCGTCGGACGGGACCGAGGCGCCCGCGCAGGTGGTGGCTGCGGCGGCCGCCGCCGGCCTCGACGTCGTCGCGCTGACGGACCACGACACGACGGCCGGCTGGGCCGAGGCGGAGGCCGCGGCGACCGAGCACGGCATCGCGCTGGTCCGGGGGACCGAGGTCTCCGCCCGCGCGGCCGGCATCAGCATCCACCTGCTGTCCTACCTGCAGGACCCGTCGCACCCGGCGCTCACCGTCGAGCTCGACCGCACGCGCGACGCCCGCCTCAACCGCGCCCGGCAGATCGTCGAGCTCCTGGCGCGGGACGTGCCGATCACGTGGGAGGACGTGCTCGCCCAGTCCAGCGACGCCGTGGTCGTCGGCCGCCCGCACATCGCCGACGCCCTCGTCGCGCGCGGCGTCGTGCCCGACCGGGACGCGGCGTTCGCGTACCTGCTGGCCTCCGACGGGCCGTACCACGTGCCCCACTACGCGCCCGACGGTCCCGACGCGGTCCGGGCGATCCGGGCCGCCGGCGGGGTCCCCGTCTTCGCCCACCCGGGGGCCGACGCCCGCGGGCACATCGTGCCGGACCGGGTCTTCGACCGCCTGGCCGCCGCCGGTCTGGGCGGCCTCGAGGTGGACCACCGCGACCACTCGCCCGCGCAGCGCGCCCGGCTCACGGCCATCGCGGAACGCCTGGGCCTGCTCGTCACGGGCTCCAGCGACTACCACGGGGACGGCAAGGCCAACCGGCTGGGGGAGAATCTCACCGCGCCCGAGGTGCTCGCGGCGATCGAGGAGCAGGGGGCGACGACGGTGGTGCGGCCGTGAGCAACGTGTTCGACGCGTACCTGTTCGCGTCCGTCTTCATCACGCTCTTCGTGATCATGGACCCGCCCGGGGTCGTCCCGATCTTCCTGGGACTCACCGGGGCGATGACCCGCCACCAGCGCAACCGGGCGGCCCGGCAGGCCGTGCTCGTCGCGCTCGGCGTCATCGTCGCGTTCGCCCTGTTCGGGCAGTCGCTGCTCAACTACATGCACATCACGCTCCCGGCGCTGCAGGCGTCGGGCGGCCTCCTGCTGCTGCTCATCGCGATGGAGCTGCTCACCGGCAAGATGGAGGAGCCGCAGCCGTCGGGGAACGGCAAGGTCAACGTCGCGCTGGTCCCGCTGGGCACGCCGCTGCTGGCCGGCCCCGGCGCCATCGTCGCCACCATGGTGTTCGTCCAGCAGTCCGACAAGACGGTCGCCGACTGGGTGGCCATCACGCTCGGCGTCGTCGCCGTGCACGTCGCGCTCTACCTGGCGATGCGGTTCGCCAACGTCATCCACCGCATCCTCGGCGACTCCGGCACCATCCTGGTGACCCGGATCGCCGGGCTCCTGCTCGCCGCCATCGCCGTCCAGCTGGTCGCGGACGCGGTGGAGGCCTTCATCAAGGCGGCGTAGACGACGGACGGGGTGCGGGCTCCGTCGAGCCCGCACCCCGTCCTGACTGTCTGCCGGTCAGCCCTCGGTGGCCGACGGCTGCGCGGTGCCGCCACCCTCGGCGGCCTGGCCGCTGCGCGTGCGACGACGGCTGCGGCTGCGCCGCGTGCCCCCGGTCGACGCACCCTCGGCGCCCTGCTCGGCCGCGGGTGCGGACGACTGCGTGGCGCCCTCGACGTCGGTCCCGCCCTCGCCGCGACCGCGGCCACGGCCCCCGCGACGACGACGGGCGCCGCCCTCGCGGGCCTCGCCGGACTCGTCGGCGGGGCGCTCGGTCTGCGGGCCGGAGCTGCGCGGGGCGGAGCTGTGGGGTGCGGAGCTGTGGGGTGCGGAGCCGGACCGCGAGTCGCCGGAGCGGGAGTCGCCGCGACGCGAGTCGCCGGATCGCGAGCCGCCGCGGATCGCGTCGGAGTGCGAGCCGGACGGGCGCCCGCCGCCGCGCTTCCCGGTCTCGCCCAGGTCCTCGAGCTTCTCCGCGCCCAGGCCCTCGCGGGTCTGCTGCGCCTTGGGCAGGCGCCCCTTGGTGCCCTCGGGGATGTCGAGGTCCTCGTAGACGTGCTTCGAGCTCGAGTACGACTCGATCGGCTCGGGGATGCCCAGGCCGAGCGCCTTGTCGATCAGGCCCCAACGCGGGATGTCGTCCCAGTCCACGAACGTCACGGCCGTGCCCTTGGCGCCCGCGCGGCCGGTGCGGCCCGTGCGGTGCAGGTAGGTCTTCTCGTCCTCGGGGCACTGGTAGTTGATGACGTGCGTGACGGCCTCGACGTCGATGCCGCGGGCGGCGACGTCGGTGGCGACGAGCACGTCGACCTTGCCGTGGCGGAACGCCCGCAGGGCCTGCTCGCGAGCGCCCTGGCCCAGGTCGCCGTGCAGCGCGCCGGCCGCGAAGCCGCGCTCGACCAGGTCGTCGGCCACCTTGGCGGCCGTGCGCTTGGTGCGGGCGAAGACGATGGTCAGGCCGCGGCCCCGGGCCTGCAGGATGCGGGCCAGCATCTCGACCTTGTCCAGGGCGTGCGCGCGGTAGACGACCTGCTTGATGTTCTTGACGGTCTGGCCGTCGTCGTCCGGGTCCGCGGCGCGGATGTGCGTCGGCTGCGTCATGTAGCGGCGCGCCATCGCGACGACGGCGCCCGGCATGGTCGCCGAGAACAGCATGGTGTGGCGGCTCGCCGGCGTGGCCGCGAGGAGGGTCTCGACGTCGGGCAGGAAGCCCAGGTCGAGCATCTCGTCGGCCTCGTCGAGCACGACCGCCTTCACGTGCGACAGGTCGAGGTGCTTCTGCTTGAGCAGGTCGATCATGCGCCCGGGCGTGCCGACGACCACGTCGACGCCGCTGTTCAGCGCGGCGATCTGGGGCTCGTACGCGCGGCCGCCGTAGACCTGCAGCACGCGGACCGACCGACGCGAGGAGGCGGTGGCCAGGTCACCGGCGACCTGCACCGCGAGCTCGCGCGTGGGCACGACGACGAGCGCCTGCGGCTTGCCGGGGTGGGCCATCTGGTCGTAGCCCTCCTCGCCGGGGGCGACCACGCGGTGCAGCAGCGGGACACCGAAGCCGAGGGTCTTGCCGGTACCGGTCTTGGCCTGGCCGATGATGTCGTGGCCGGACAGGGCGACCGGCAGGGTCATCGCCTGGATGGGGAACGGGTGCGTGATGCCGGCGTCGGCCAGCGCCTGGACGATCTCGGGGCGGACGTCGAAGTCCGCGAACGAGGCCTCCACCGCCTGCACGGAGGACCAGGTGTTCTTCAGGGGGCGGGTCATGGGCTCGGCCAGAGCAGAGACCTGCTCCGGCGTCTCGTCGGTGGTGGTCACGAAGACTCTTCACTGCGAAGGGTGGTGGGCCGCGCGCTGCCGGGGCCGACGGGTGTCGGAGCGTCCCGGGCGACAGCGGAGTTCACCACGCGGGTTGGCCGGCAGCCGATCGTGAAAGTCGACTCGCGAGCGTCGTCCGGACGGGTCCGGGGCTGCGCGAGAATAGGTCTGATCGTCGAACAAACTGGGGAACCGAGACGACCGGGCAACCGAATTACGTGCACAGTCTATCCGACCGCTCCGACCAGCCGGTCGACGCCCCGCCGGGGCTACGATCCTCGGATGACGACGACGCACGCACGGACCGGTGCTGAGGCCATCCCGGCGCCGGGCTCCCTCGAGCTCGCCGACGCCGTGGAGCTCCTCGGGCTCGTCGCCCAGCTCGAGCACGTCGCGTTCTCCCGCCTCGCCGCCGACTCCACGCTGGCCCCGACGATCGAGCAGAGCCTCGAGCTCAGCCGGTTCGCGGCCGCCGCCGTCGAGCGCCGCGACCGCGTCCTGGCCCGCATCACCGCGATCGGCGGCGACCCCGTCGCGGCCGTGCGGCAGTACCACGACGTGCTCGACGACTTCGACGCCCGCACGCAGCCGAGCTCCTGGTGGGAGCGGCTGCTGAAGGCCTACGTCGGGTACGGCGTCGCCGACGACTTCTGCCGGCTGGCGGCCGAGGGGCTCGACGAGGGGTCGCGCGCCGTCGTGCTCGAGGTGCTCGACGACGCCTCGCACGCCGAGCTCGCGGTGGCCGAGCTGGACGCCGCGGGGGCGGAGGACGGCGTGCTCACCGCGCGCCTCGCCCTGTGGGGCCGCCGGCTCGTCGGCGAGGCGCTCGGCGTCGTGCAGCGGCTGCTGGTGCAGCGCCCCGCCCTCGTCCGGCTGGTGGCCCTGGGCTCCGCGAACCTGGACGCCGCGCCGCCCAACCCCCCGACCAAGCTCTTCGGTGAGCTCACCGCGCAGCACACCCGGCGGATGAGCCGCCTCGGCCTCACGGCCTGAGCACCTCACGGCCCGAGCACACGAGAGCCCCGCACGGAGATCGTCTCCGTACGGGGCTCTCGTCGCGTCGCGTCGCGTCGGACGTCGCGCCAGAGTCGCGTCAGATGTTGCCGAAGCCGACGCGGCCCTTCGACTCGGAGCCGATCTCGACGTAGCCGATGCCCGCCGTCGGCACGATGAGCCGGCGGCCGCGGACGTCCACGAGCTCCAGGGCCGGGCGGCCGCTCAGGGCGGCTGCCACGGCGGCGGCGACCTCGTCCGGCGTCTGGTCGGACTCCAGGCTGATCTCCCGAGGCAGGTTCTGCACGCCGATGGTGATCTCCACCGTCATCTCCTTCACGTCCTTACTCCACGCTGTGGTTCTCGGGTCGTACCCGTGACTGCGTTCAGCCCGGTGGGCCGTGGCACGTCGTCCGATCCTAGGCGTCCTCGTAGACGAAGTCGGGCCGGATCAGCGCGGACACCCCGCCCCAGGCCAGCTGGGACACCAGCTCGACGGTGCGCTCGGGTCCGACGTCCGACGGCTGGCGCAGCCGGTGCGTCGCCGCGCCCTGCGCCATGGAGATGAGGGAGACCGCGAGCATGCCCGCGTCGTCGAGGGACAGGGCCGTGACCTGCGAGAGGACGACCGTGATCCGGCGGGTCGCCTCGGAGGACGCGTGCTCGACCCGGGCCCGCACGTCGGCGTCGTGCGTGACGTCCGACTCGAAGAGCAGCGCGGACGACTCTCCTGCGCCCTCGACGAACATGATGTAGGCCTTGACGATCGCGGCGATGACGTCGCGACCGTCGCCCCGGCGCACCGGCCCCTGCTCGATGCCGGACACCGCGGTGTCGACGGCCACGAGGAGGTCCGCGCCGTTCTGGTCGACGACGGCGAGGTAGAGGTCGAGCTTGGAGGGGAAGTGGCGGTAGAGGACCGGCTTGCTGACCTCGGCGCGGTCCGCGATGTCGTCCATCGAGACGTGGTGGAAGCCCTCGGAGGAGAACAGCTCCTGGGCGATGCGCAGGACCTGGGCGCGACGCTCGTCGCGAGCCATCCGAGGGCTGCGGGCCCTCGGGGTCGAGTCGTCTGTCCCGTCCGTCATCCCGTGATGGTAGCCACGGGATGTGTCAGGGATGCGACGATGACCGGGTGACGGCTCCGGGTGAACTCCGGACGGGCCAGGGACCGACGCGTGCGCCGGGCCCCCGTCGTCGTCCGCCCCGGTCGCACCGGCACCGATCCCGCGCGGGGCGCAGCCTGCTCCCGGCCCTCGTCGCCGTCTGCCTCGGGCTGGCGCTCGGCGCCGGTGGAGGCTGGTGGGTGGTGGGGTCGCCGCAGGCCGCCGCCATGGTCGAGGGCGTGATCGGGCCGTCGTCGAGCGCCGCCGCCCTGCCCGTCGACGACAACGCGCTGCTCGACCGCGACGGCTCCCAGAGCCGTATGTCGGACGGGCGCCTGCCGGGCATCCTGGACCCGGTCGAGGCGCCGCCCGGGATGCTCCCCTCGGAGCCGGCGCCCAGCGTCTTCGCGCTCCCGCCCGGGCTGACGGCTCAGGACATGGCCGCGGGTCTGCTGTCGGTCGACGTGCCCGAGTCGGGCGCGGGCACCTTCACGGTCGTCGCCGGCTCCGACCCGGGTCCGGGGACCGGCACGGTCCGCACCGTGCGGGTCGAGGTCGAGGACGGCCTGGCGATCGACGGGGTCGCGTTCGCGGCGACCGTGATGGCCACGCTCAACGACCCGCGCGGCTGGGGCGGCGACGGCTCGCTGTCCTTCGCGCGGACCGACGGCGACGCCGAGATCCGCGTGCTCCTGGCCTCGCCCACGACGGTCGACAGCCTCTGCGCGCCGCTGCGTACCGACGGCGAGGTGTCGTGCGGCCGGGCCGGGCACGCGGCGCTGAACCTGCGCCGCTGGGTCGAGGCGACCGACGAGTACGCCTTCGACAAGTCCCTGTACCGGCAGTACCTGGTGAACCACGAGGTCGGGCACCTGCTCGGCCACCCGCACGCGAAGTGCCCCGGCGCAGGTCAGCCGGCCCCCGTGATGCAGCAGCAGTCGTACCGCGTGGCGCCCTGCACCCCGAACGCCTGGCCGTTCCCCTGACGGGCTGAGCGACACCTGCGGGTCGGACGTCGAGGGTGTCGGTGGCTCGTGATGGGATCGTCCGCGTGACCACCTCTGCGCACGCGCTGCGCCTCGTGCGCCCCGCGTTCGCGGACGTCCCGGCGGACGGCCCCGGTGCACCGGTGGAGCTCGACGCCGACCAGGCGGCCGCCGTCGCGGCCACGGACCGCGCGCTGCTGGTGCTGGGTGCCCCCGGGACCGGCAAGACGACCGTGGCGCTCGAGGTCGTGGTCGCGGCCGTCGAGGGCGGCCTGTCCGCGGAGGAGGTGCTGGTCCTGTCGTCGGGCCGGCGCGCGGCGGCCGACCTGCGGGACCGGCTCTCGGCCCGGCTGCGCCGGACGTCCGGCCGCCCGCTGGTGCAGACGGCTCCGGCGGCGGCGTTCTCGATCCTGCGGTCGCGTGCCTCCCTGCTGGGCGAGCCCGCCCCGACGCTCGTGTCCGGCGCCGAGCAGGACCTGCTGATCGGCGACCTGCTGGCGGGCCACGCGGCCGGCGAAGGCGTGCCGCTGGCCTGGCCGCCCGAGGTGCGCCCGGACGTGCTGGGGCTGCGTCCGTTCCGCGACGAGCTGCGTGACCTGCTCATGCGCGCCGCCGAGCGCGGCCTGACGCCCGTGGACCTGGCCGCCCTGGCGCAGTCGCAGGGTCGCCCCGCCTGGGCCGCCGCCGCGCGGCTGTACGAGGAGTACCTCGACGTCGTCCAGCTGCGCACCGGGACGCCCGACCTGGGCGCCCGGCTCGACCCGGCCGTCGTCGTGGACGAGGCGGCGCAGGCCCTCCTGGCGTGGGAGGACGAGGTGCCGGGCGCGCTGCGGCCGCGCTGGAGCCTGGTCGTGGTCGACGACCACCAGGAGAGCACGTCGGCCACCGCGCGGCTGCTGCGGGCCCTCGCCGACGACGGTGCCCGCACGGTCCTGCTCGCCGACGCCGACGCGGCCGTCCAGACGTTCCGCGGTGCGACGCCCTCGCTCGTCGGCCGGGCGGGTGTCGACGGGACCGGGCCGGGAGAGCTCGGGGCTCGGACCGTCGTGCTGCGGACCGCGTGGCGGCACGACCCCGGCCTGCGGGCCGTCGTGGGGCGGATCGCCGAACGGGTCGGCGCGGTCGGCGGCGTGCAGCACCGGCGTGCGACCGCGGCCCGGGCCGGCGGGGGCGACGTGCGCGTCGCGATCCTGCCCAGCACGGCGCAGGAGGCGGCGTTCGTCGCGCACACCTTGCGCAGCGCCCACGTCGAGCAGGGTGTGCCGTGGGGCGAGATGGCCGTCGTGGCCCGGTCGGGCGCGCAGGTCACCGCCCTGCGGCGCGCCCTGGCGGGGG
>NZ_JBFULZ010000051.1:0-22952 GCF_054049635.1 Cellulomonas sp. P5_C6
GTCGCGTTCCAGGGGCACTACTCGCGCTTCGTGGACATGCAGGCCTGACGCATGCGGTCGCGAAGGCGTCGAGATGCAAGCTCGTCCGGGTCTCCGCGCTTGTTGTTCGTTCCGTGTAAATGCGGATGCAGGTAGGCCGGATGTAACTGTCGCTGCTGCAACAAAACGCCTGTGTGTGCGACCCCGCGGTGGCTACCGGATCCTTTGAGTACGGCCAGGAACCCGCTAGGCAGATGCCTCGGTTCCGGTTGCCGGGCCAGGCGGCATGGCGCGAGTTGCGTCGAGCAGGTCTCGAAGCCTCCTGCGGGAGTGTGGATCATCCAGCACCTCGCTGATCCATGCGGTCGAGTCCGCGCGGTCGGGGGAGCGGGCGTTGGGCTGCAACCAGTCCGTCGCCGCCGTCTCGGTGATGTGTCCGAGCGAGGCAATGAGCATCGAAAAGTGCCCAGGCCGGTCGACCTGCCCCGGGCCGCCGGCGTCCTGGTAAGCCGCGATCAGCGCGCGCGCTCGACCCGGGTCGGAGCGTCCGAACTCGAACAGCACGCACGCGAGCTCCTGGCTCGGATCTGCCGGTCCGCTGTTCTCCCAGTCGATGACGCACAGCCCACCGGCCGCGGTGGGCAGCATGTTGTCGGCCCACAGGTCGCGGTGGCACACCCGCAAAGCCTCGGGCGGCTCGATCCAGGACTCGAGCGCGACCAGCTCGTCGCGCAGCGCGGCGAGCCGACCCGCGAACGGTGCGCCGCCGTCCCGCACCTGCTCTACCACCTCGTCCCAGCGACCAGCGCCGACGGGCTCGTGGTACCACGGGTCGAGCGGGCGGGGGTCGTCGATCTTGACGCCGTGGATACGGGCGACGACTTCGCCCACGAGGGCCGGGTCGAGACCGGGGTCTGGGGCTCCGAGGTCGACCCATTCGTACACCCTTACCCGGCGACCTCCCACGTCCGCGAACACGAACCCGTCAGTCGTGCGTCGGATCTGCGGCGTGGGCACTCCAGCGAGGTACGCCGCCTCCTGGAACTCCGTCGACAGTCGCACCTCGTCCTCCTGCGACGGGGTGAACGGGGCCTTCACCGCCCAGCTGCCATTCGTCGTGTCCAGCCGCCACACCACGCCCTGCTTGCCTCGCGCGACCGGGCCCTCGGACAGCCTCGCGGCACCGCCGAGCGCGAAGTGTCGGGCCAGATCGGAAGCGTCCACGCCTGTACTGCAGCACAGTCCCGCCGGCAGCGTCACCCCACGTGCTGGCCGACTCGCATCTGACTCGGGCAGTCGAGTGCGAGCACCTTGGTGTCGAGTTGGAGCTGACCGGGCCCGACCAGATTGGTCGGGCCCTCGGTCGTACCGGTCTCGTCGGCACCGTCCCGGAGAATTACTGCGCGAGCAGCTCTTCGGACCGTTCCCACAGACCACGCGCGAGACTCGCGTCGGCTGCCAGCGAGTTGAGATTGGTGCCGATCTTGCTTGACGTAGAACTCGCCCGAGGCCGAGTCGGTCTCAGGGGTGTGGTTCGCCAGCCCGGTCAAGGTGTCGGCTCCCTTGTCGGGTGGGGGTGAGCTCGATGAGCTGCACCCGACCGTCGTCCTGAGAGGAGCGACGTCGGACCAGGCCCAGCGCGGAGGCGCGATGCACGATGCGTGTCGCGCCCCCGACGTCAGGACACGGGCCTGGGCGATGTCCCGCACTGCGATCCCCGCCGGGCCTGCCCTGCCACGACGAGCAAGAGCTCGAACAGCGAGTGGCTCAACCCGGTGCTGTCCTCCAGGGCTCGGCCGAGCAGGTACTCGAGCCGGTTCGCCGTACCGAGCAGACGACCGAACACCAGGATGCGCGGATCGTCGGCCGCCTCACGAGCCGTGGCGAACTCTCTCTCTCTCTCGGTTCACGCAAGCAAGCGTAGGTGTCAGCGCCGAACAGACCCAGCAGTCCCGTACGGGTGCGATCGACAAACGGATTCCCGTCGGGGTTCGTCCCCGTGCGCGGCGACAGGGGCGGGCAACCGGTACGCCGGCAGACTCCGATCGCTGTCGAGATGCAAGGTTCTTGGACTATCCGGACCCGCTGGTTTAGCTACCCGAACTGTCCCGGTTCCGGATCGAGCCCGGTGTGCCTTGTTCGGTACAGACCGAGGTCGTCGAACGACGCGACGAGTCCCTCGACGTGAGGGCCGCGTGCGAACGCGTCCGCGACCGCCAGGACCCTGTCGTCCGACCCTTCGATCGCGACGCCGACCCCGGCGTACTCCAGCATCTCCAGGTCGTTGATGCCGTCACCGAACGCGATGACGTCGCATCGCTCAGCCGCGAGGTGTCGTTGGACCAGCTCGATCCCCAGTGCCTTGTGGACGTCGACCAGGTACAGCTCGCCGGCAAAGTCGTGGGCCTCGACGATCGAGCTGGGCACGAACCCCACCCTCGGCCCCAGCGAGCTCAGCAGCTCGGTCCACGGTGCCGTTGCCGCCAAGTAGGTGACCTTGGCGAACGAGACTTCCGAGAGGTCCTCGAGCATCCGGAGCGCGCGGAGGAAGTCGTCGGCACCGTGCTGCTCCTGGCCGCCCCCTGGTCCGAGCAGCGCCCTCAACCGGTCGTCGACGCCGGGCGGTCCGTACAGCGCCTCCGGCGCTTCGAGGACGAACGCCGCGTCGTGCTCGAGCAGGAGCGACACCACCCGTCGGGCCAGGCCACCAGGGAAGCGGCGATCCATGAGCAGGTTCCCCTCGACCTCGACATAGCACCCGGCCGAGGCGACCAGGCCGTCGAAGCCGACGTCGAGGATGCCGGTCGGCAGCAGCGCCTTGGAGCGGCCCGTGCACAGAAAGACACGGTGGCCAGCCGCCCTCACCCGGCGCACGGCGTCTTCGTGACCCGGTGGCACAACTCCGTGCACCGCGTAGGTGCCGTCGATGTCGAGGAAGACGAGCTTGCTCCGCACGGGGCTCATGGCTGGCACGGCCCCATGGTCGCAAGAATTCCGTCGATGCCGGACTTTGATCGGCCGGGCTGGGACCAGCCGACCGATCAAAGTACGACGCTCAGCCGCGGCCAACCTGTCGTACATCTCGACATCGCGCCACCAACCCGTAGCAGTGGGCCCGCTCGCCTGCGAACAGGCCGCGCAGCGCGACGGCGATCTCGGCCGCGTCGAGGTTCGGGAGTCGTGGGTGCGGGTTTGCGCGGGCATTGGCGGGTCCACCCCGCCCTCGCAGCGCCGACGAGTCAGGTCCTCGTCCTTGGCTGTCGGCGCTGCAAGCGACGTGCTCGGTGCTCAGAGAGTCAGGAGCACCTTGGTGGCGCGCCGTTCGTCCATCGCCTTATAGCCCTCGGCGGCCTGCTCGAGTGGGAGCTCCAGGTCGAAGACCTTGCCGGGGTCGATCTCGCGGTTCCAGATGCGCTGGATGAGGTCGGGCAGGAAGCGGCGGACGGGTGCGGGGCCACCTTCGATGTGGATGCCGGCGAAGAACAGGTTGATACCGGGGATGACGACGTCGTAGTTGACTCCGACGAAGCCCATGTGGCCTCCGCCGCGGGTGGCGCCTACGGCTTGCATGAATGCCTCTTGGGTGCCGACCGCCTCGACGACCGAGTGTGCTCCCAGCCCGCCGGTCAGTTCCTTGATCTTCGCGACGCCGTCCTCACCGCGCTCCTCGACGATGTCGGTCGCGCCGTAGTACCGGGCCAGCTTCTGACGTTCGGGGTGACGGGACATGGCGATGATGCGGTCAGCGCCGAGATGCTTGGCGGCAAGGACTGCCATCAGGCCGACGGCGCCGTCACCCACGACGGCCACGGTCTTGCCGGGGCCGGCCTGCGCGGCCACTGCGCCGTACCAGCCTGTGCCCAGGACGTCGGAGGCGGCCAGCAGGGACGGGATGAGGTCGGGGTCGGGCTGGCCCGGTGTCGCGACGAGCGTGCCGTCGGCGAGCGGGATGCGTGCTTTCTGCGCCTGGGTCCCGCTCGTGAACACGCGGTGGACGCATTGCGACTGGAAGCCGGCCTGGCAGATTTCGCATGTGTTGTCGGAGATGACGAACGAGCCGATGACGAAGTCGCCGACCTTCACGTTCTTGACCTGGTCGCCGACCTGCTCGACGACGCCCACGTACTCGTGGCCCATGGCCTCGTGGTCCACGTCGATCACGCCGCGGTACGGCCACAGGTCTGACCCGCAGATGCAGGTCGCGCTCAACCGGATGATTGCGTCGGTCTGGTCGATGATCTGGGGGTCTGCCTGGTCGTCGACGCGGACGTCGCCGGGAGCGTGCATCACAACTCCACGCATGGAAAGCGCTCCTTCATGAGACTGGTGTGCGGATCGGGCCAACCTGCGGCCCTGCGCTCTATGGAACGCACTTGCTCGTACGTGTGCGAGGTTGGGCTTATCGGGGGGACAAGCTCCCCCTCCCTGCGGATGTCGCGGCGGCTTACCGTCGTGGTGTGGACAACCGCGCCGACATTCGTGACTTCCTCGCCACCCGGCGGGCCAGGCTGACTCCCGAGCAGGTCGGGCTGCCCGCTGGTGTGCGCCGCAGGGTTCCCGGGCTCCGCCGAGAAGAGGTCGCCGTGCTGGCCGGGGTGAGCCCCGAGTGGTACGCCCGGTTGGAGAAGGGCCATATCGCCGAAGTGTCGGCCGACGTCCTTGAGGCGGTCGCCCGCGCGCTACGCCTGGACGAGGAGGAGCGCGCCTACCTTCATGACCTCGCCCGTGCGGCACGCCCCGTCGCCCGGACCCGGCGACTCAAGTCCGAGGCCGTTCCGCTCGGTGTGCAGTGGCTGATCGACTCGATGACCTTGTCGGCCGCGTTCGTGGGCAACGGGCGGCTGGACGTCATCGCGATCAACGCTCTGGGCCGGGCCATGTACGGGGGCATGTACGCGGGGCTGGAGGGCCGCAATGCCAACTTCGCCCGCTACAACTTCCTTGACCCCGGGGCCCGCGACTTCTACGCCGACTGGGCCGGCGCGGCTGACACGACGGTCGCTCTCCTGCGCGCCGAAGCCGGCCGTAACCCGGGCGACAAGGCTCTGCGCGAGCTGATCGGAGAGCTCTCGACCGTGAGCCACGAGTTCCGAACTCGGTGGGCCGAGCACAACATCCGCCAGCATCATGGGGGCGTCAAGGGCTTCCGACACCCGGACGTCGGCCAGCTCGAGCTCACCTACTACACGCTGGCGCTACCCACCTCTCTGCGTGAAGTACACACGCTGACCACCTACACCGCGCAGCCGGGCACACGCTCCGAGGACGGGTTCAAGCTGCTCGCCAGCCTCGCTGCCCACGACGCTCCGGCGTCCTACGGCCGAGGCTCCGCCTGAGCACCCGTGCCGGTCAGTAATCGTCGAGACCGCCTGGTCACCCGGCGGCCAGACCTCCATTGACAGGCAGCGCGGTCCCTCCATCGTGCACCTGCTAGACCCGGCCACTTCAACGCCGGTACAACCCGGCTCCAGGGGCAATGTGGTGGCCCGCCGACTTAGCGCGTGAGGACGCCGGCGATGTTGGCCAGGCAGAAAGGACGCCAAGCTCCACACCTCAGTGCGTTGTGGTGGCGGGGACCGGCATGGCCGGTCCCCGCTCGTGAGTGAGTGAGATCAGGCGATGGTGATGACGAGCTTGCCGACGGTGCCGGCGCCGAAGTGCGCGAACGCCTGGTCCAGCTCATCGAGGGGGTAGGTCCGCTCGATGGTCACGGTGGTGTGCTGCTGGGCGCTGTCGCCCGCGAGGCGGTCGAGGGTCGCCGTGGTCGGGGTCGCGTAGACCGGTGCGACGGTCGCGCTGTCGGTAGGCAGCTGTTCCGGGGACATGACCAAGGTCGAGGCGAACCGGCCACCGTTGCGCAAGGCGGGCAGCAACGGGGCGGCGTCACCGGCCAGGTGGATCACGGCGTCGACGCCGTCCGGGTGGGCGGCGAGAACCTGGGCGGCGACGTCCTCGCGGTAGTCGACGACCTCGACCGCACCGAGACCGGTGACCAGGGCTTTTTCCTGCTCCGAGTGGGCGGTGGCGATCACTGTCGCGCCGGACCGCACCGCGAGCTGCACGGCCTGGTGGCCGACGCCCCCGGTGGCACCGGCGACCAGGACGACCTGGCCGGCCTCGAGCTGGGCCGCGGTGACCGCGTCGACGGCCGCGGTGCCGGCCAGGCCTAGCGCGGCACCGTCGGTGAACGACACGGACCCGGGCAGCTTCGCCAGGCCGACCGCAACCGGGACGGTCACGTACTCACCGAACGAGCCATCGCCGAGGAACGTCTTGGTCACGACGCCGAACACGCGCTCGCCGACCTCGTAGTCCTCGACGCCCGCGCCAATGGCGTCCACGACGCCGGCGAAGTCCTTGCCCAGCACGACCGGGAATCGGTGCTCCATCATCCCGTTCAGGTACCCGGCGGCCACGGCGAGGTCGAACCCGTTGACCGAGGCGGCGTGCACGCGCACGCGCACCTCGCCCTCAGCAGGCTCGGGGATGCCGATGTCGTGGATCTGGGGGGCCGCACCGAACTTGGCGAGGGCAACTGCACGCATGGGACTCTCCTGTGGCTTCAAGTGGAGGACTATTTCCAGTTCGTACTGACGCTAACACGACAACCGGAGGCTCTATTCCACTTGCGAGGTATGCTGGCCCGATGTCCGTCCCCGAGCCCCTGCGCGTGGACGCGGAGCGCAACCGCGCCCGCATCCTCGACGCCGCCCGTCACGCCTTCGCGGAGCAGGGCCTGGACGTGCCCATGAGCGCGGTGGCACGGCGCGCGGGAGTCGGGATCGCGACCCTCTACCGCCGGTTCTCCACGAGCGACGACCTTGTGGCCGCAGTGTTCGCAGCCAAGATGGATGCGCACGCGTCTGCCGCTGAGGCGGCCCTCGACGTTGAGGACCCCTGGACCGGCTTCGCCGATTTCGTCCGGTCGACGTGCGAGATGCAGGCCGAGGATGCCGGGTTCGCCGACGTGCTTGCCCTCAGCCCCCGGTCAGCCTTCGACGATCAACGCTCGCGCGCCTTCAGGGCGTTCACCAGGCTCATCCAGCGCGCCAAGGACGCTGGCGAGCTTCGGACCGACTTCGAGCACCAGGACCTCGTCATGCTGCTGATGGCCAACGCCGGGCTCGCGCACGCCACGGGCGGCAACATCCGCTCCTGGCGCCGCTTCACCGAGTACATGCTCCAGGCGTTCCGCGCCCCCGGAGCCGACGCCCTGCCGCCCRCGCCCACGCCACGTGAGATGTACCAGGCTCTACAAGACAAGAGCCACTGAGCTCCCGTAGGGCTGCTGCCCCGCGCATTGACCGGGCGCCGGCTACGGCGGTCAAGTGGTCAAAGTACGACGCTTGGGTGCGGTCAATCTGTTGTGCATCTCGACAGCTGCGTCATCTCCTTCGGATGATGACCTGCGCGCCCTGCGCCAGGCAGTCTGTCGGGCATGAGCCGTCGATCCCGAGTTCCGCGGACGCGTCCGGTCGACGGGAGGGCGTGAGATGGGTGCCGAGCGCGAACGGGTGATGGCCTTCGGTCGGCTGGAGGACGGCTTGCTGCAGGCCAGTGACTGGTACCTGTGGGGGCCGTACCTGAGCGAGCGACAGTGGGGCACGGTCCGCGAGGACTACAGCGAGGACGGCGAAGCCTGGGACCATTTTCCGCACGACCACGCGCGCTCGCGGGCGTACCGGTGGGGCGAGGACGGCATGGCCGGCTTCTGCGACGTCCAGCAGAGGCTCTGCCTGTCGCTGGCGCTCTGGAACGGTCACGACCCGATCCTCAAGGAGCGGATGTTCGGGCTGACGGGCAACGAGGGCAACCACGGCGAGGACGTCAAGGAGTACTGGTGGTTCACCGACGCCCTGCCGAGCCACGCGCTCAACCGGTGGCGGTACCACTACCCGCAGCGGGAGTTCCCGTACGCCGACCTGGTGACGGAGAACGGCCGCCGGGGCAAGCACGAGCCCGAGTACGAGCTGCTGGACACCGGGGCGTTCGACGAGGACCGGTTCTGGGTGGTCGAGGTGGAGTACACCAAGGACGGCCCGCACGACGTTCTCATGACGGTCCAGGTCACCAATGCCGGTCCGGACACCGAGGTGCTGCACGTGCTGCCGACGGTCTGGTTCCGCAACACCTGGTCGTGGGAGCTGGACCAGCCTCGTCCTGCGCTGCGCGCCGGCGCCGGTGCAACGATCGAGATCGACCACCCCGAGTTCGGGGACCTGGAGTTCATCGTCGGGCCGGGTCCCGGCGGTTCCGCTCCTCCGCTGCTCTTCTGCGACAACGACACGAACGCGGCCATGCTCTTCGGTGCCGCTGAGTCGCCGGCGTACCCGAAGGACGGCATCAACGACCACGTGCTGCACGGCGCGCCGACGGTCAACCCGGACGGAGCGGGGACCAAGGCGTCCGCGTGGTACCAGGTGGAGGTCCGGTCCCAGGACACCGTGGAGCTGCGTCTGCGCCTGCGCCCGCGTGGCGGACCCGCCGGGGCCACGGGCGCGTCGTTCGACCGGGTCACAGCGCTCCGCCGTGCCGAGGCCGACGAGTTCTACGCCGAGCTCACGCCCGCGGGAACCACCGACGATGAGGCCCTCGTGATGCGGCAGGCATTCGCGGGCATGCTCTGGTCGAAGCAGCTGTACAGCTACGACGTCGCGCGCTGGCTCGACGGGGACCCGGGGCAGCCACCGCCGCCGGAAGCGCGCAAGACCGGCCGCAACAGCCGGTGGCGCAACTTTGATGCTTTCGACATCATGTCGATGCCCGACACGTGGGAGTACCCGTGGTTCGCGGCCTGGGACCTCGCGTTCCACTGCGTCGCGCTCGCGCACGTCGATCCGGCCTTCGCCAAGTACCAGCTGATCCTCATCTGCCGTGAGTGGTTCCAGCACCCCAGCGGCGCGCTGCCCGCCTACGAGTGGTCGTTCGACGACCTGAACCCGCCCGTCCAGGCGTGGGCAGCGCTCGAGGTGTTCTGTGTCGACGGCGGGACGGACCTCGACTTCCTCCGCCGCGTGTTCGACAAGCTGCTGGTCAACTTCACGTGGTGGATCAACCGTGAGGACTCCGACGGCTCCAACCTTTTCGAGGGCGGCTTCCTCGGTCTGGACAACATCGGTCCCATCGACCGCGACAAGCTGCCGGTGGCGGGCACGCTCGAGCAGTCCGACGCGACGGCCTGGATGGCTCTGTACTCGCTGCACATGGCCACGATGGCGCTGGTCCTGCACCGGCAGGGTGGCCAGCCGACGCAAGACCTCACGATCAAGTTCCTCGAGCACTACGCACTGATCAAGAACGCGCTCGACGACCAAGGGCTGTGGGACGAGACTGACGGGTTCTTCTACGACCGCATCGAGCTCGACGACGGCGAGCGCATCCCTGTGAAGGTGCGCTCCATGGTCGGTGTGCTGCCGGTGCTCGCCGGTGTCGTGATCGACGAGCCGCTGATCCGCCGCCTCGAGCTCCTCGGCAAGAGCTTCGCCGACCTGCTGGGCTCCGAGACTCATCTCGCACCCGGCGCCGGCATGGTCCGCGGCACCCCGGGCGATCGTCGGATGCTGATCGGCGTGGTCGGCGTCGAGCGGATCGAGCGCCTGTTCCGGCGACTCTTCGACGGGGCGGAGTTCCTGTCGCCGTACGGCCTGCGTGCGGTCTCAGCCGCCCACCGGGAGCATCCGTACGTCCTCGACATCGGCGAGCTCAGGGCGAGCATCGACTACGAGCCCGCGGAGTCGACGACGGCGATGTTCGGCGGCAACTCGAACTGGCGAGGCCCGATCTGGTTCCCCCTGAACTACCTGCTGGTCAGCTCGATCGGCGTCTACGGCACGTTCTTCGGCGACGAGGTCCAGATCGAGTACCCGACCGGGTCCGGAGATCGCACGGGCCTCACGGAGATCGCCGACGACCTGCGGAGGCGGCTGATCTCGCTCTTCACCCTCGACGGCGACGGCCGACGACCCTGCTACGGGTACGTGAGCCAGTTCCGCGACAACCCCCGCTGGCAAGGGCTCGTGCAGTTCAACGAGTACTTCCACGGGGACGACGGCGCGGGCCTCGGAGCCACGCACCAGACCGGGTGGACGGGGGTCGTCGCGGACCTGATCCGCCGCCGGCCGGGCTCGGGCGTCGCCTCGCTGAGCGACCTCCTGCACAACATCGGGCTGGTGCCCGTCGACGACCGGCCCACGGGCGGCCTCCCGCCGGCCTGAGGCCTCGAGAGCTCAGCCCCGACCCGACCGCTCGGCCAAGACCGTCGCGCGCGACTCCGGAACTCCCAGCATCAGCAGGCTCGTCAGGATCACCGCGGAGACGTCGAGCTCCGCCCCGGACAGGTCGTCGTCGGCGATGGTGAACACCGCCGACCAGGCCGCCTGGCTGAGGACGCCCGCGGGGAGGTGCCGCCCGAACACCCCGCTGTCCTGACCCCGTTCGACCAGGTCGGCAAGTGAGCGCTCGACCTCTTCGAGAAGGGCGTGGATGCCCTCTCCGAACTCGCCGCGCCGGAGGACCACGAGCACCCGGTACCGGTGGGTCAACGGCCAGAGGCGGGCGATGAAGTCGGCCCACGCCACGTCGGCCGCCTTGCCGACCGGGGCATCGTCGGCGAGGGCCGTCGCGATCTCGCTCGCGGCGCGTCGCGCGAGCGCCGTCAGGAGGTCGGACCGGGACGGGAAGTAGCCGTAGACGGTCCGTCTGACCACCCCGGCGGCGGAGGCGACGTCGCCCATGCTCGCGTCGGGGGTCGTCCCCAGGACCTCGATCGCCACGTCGAGGAGTCGCTCCCGGGTGTCCCCGGCGCGGGGACCTGCGGTCTCGTTCTGCACGGTCCTGATGATTGCACACTCGTGTGCAAACGCCTATGTTGCACACCGGTGTGCAATTCGCGCACCGCAGCTGAAGAGGAGCGCACCATGACCGCATCCAGTCCTGCCCCCGCCGACATCCGCCCGTTCCACGTCGCGATCACGGACGCGGAGGTCGACGACCTCAGGGAACGCCTCGCCAGGACACGCTGGCCCGATCGGGAGACCGTCCACGACTGGTCGCAGGGCGTCCCCGTGGAGAACGCCAGGTCGCTCGTCTCGTACTGGGAGCGCGAGTACGACTGGCGCCGCTTCGAGGCCGGACTCAACGCCTTCCCGCAGTTCCTGACCACGATCGACGGCCTCGACATCCATTTCCTCCACGTCAGGTCCCCGAACCCGGGCGCGCTGCCCCTGGTCCTGACGCACGGGTGGCCGACGTCGATCGCCGACTTCCTGGGGTTGATCGGGCCGCTCACTGATCCGGTCGCGTTCGGAGGGGATGCCGCCGACTCCTTCGACGTCGTCATCCCGTCCCTCCCGGGGTTCGGGTTCTCCGGCAAGCCGACCGCCGCGGGATGGGACGTCACCCGCATCGCCCGGGCGTGGACGGAGCTCGTGCGCCGACTCGGCTACCGCTCCTGGTCGGCCCATGGCGGCGACTGGGGGGCGGCCGTCACCACGGCTCTCGGCGCGAWGCAGCCCCAGGGTCTCCTCGGGATTCACTTGAGCACGCCGTACGCGTTCCCGGAGCACATCTCCGACACGCTGACTCCCGACGAGCGCGTCGCGGTGGACGGCCTCGCCCTCTACGCCGGCCCGCTCGGCGGGGCCAACCACCTGCAGGGCGCGAAGCCGGAGACTGTCGGGTTCGCCCTGGCCGACTCGCCGGCCGGCCAGGCGGCCTGGATCTACGAGAAGTTCCAGTCCAAGACCGACAACCGCGGGCTCGCCGAGGACGCCCTCAGCACCGACACCATGCTGGACGCGATCTCTCTCGCGTGGTTCACCAACAGTGCTGCCTCGTCCGCCCGGATCTACTGGGAGAACCGCTCGGCGACCATGGCCGGTCCGAGGCTCGCGCTGCCGGTCGCCGTGACCGTCTTCCCGCGAGACATCCCCCGGTTGCCGAGGAGCTGGATCGAGGCCGCCTACAGCAACCTGATCCACGTCGGTCTCGCCGACAGGGGCGGACACTTCGCTGCTCTCGAGCAACCCGAGATCCTCGTCGACGAGCTCCGCACCGGCCTGAGAGCCTTGCGCGTCATGAGTACCTCGTGATGGGCCCCGTCCGGGCGGACTCCCCGTGTGGACGCCGCGCGGAGCGCGTGCAAGCGTCGGAGCCATGGATGACCAGCCGGTCGCTGCGGCCCTGTACGGCTACCTCAGCTATCAGGACGCTCCCGGAGCCATCACGTGGCTCGAGGCACTCGGCTTCCGGGTCGTCAGTCGCCAGGACGGGAGTGACGGCACGGTGCAGCACGCCGAGCTGCGGCTCGATCGTGCGATCGTGATGGTGGCGAGCTTCGACCAGAGCTACGAGACACCAGGGCTGCACGACAGATCGGTGGGGCGGGGCTTCTACCTGCACACCGATCGAGTGGACGACCTGTACGACAGGGCGCTCGCGGCGGGCGGCCGGCCGGTGTTCCCCCCCGAGGACACCGAGTGGGGTTCGCGCCGCGCGCGGGTGCTCGACGCCGGCGGTCACGAGTGGTCGTTCGGCACCTACGAGCCCGGACTCGCCTGGTAGCGGGGCGCGGCGAGGGGCACTGCCTCGAGCACGTCGCCCACCGTGGCCCGGTAGGCCCGGGCCGGGCCCGGGTCGTGCTGCAGTCCGGTCCGGACCGTCCTCAGCACCTCGCGTCCCGGGCCGGTCAGCCCGAGCAGCCGCTCGACGGCCGCCCCGATCTGCGCGACGGACGCGTCGTTCGGGTCGAGCGCCTCGCCGACGCCGGCGCGCTCGATCGCCGCTGCGCCGGCGAACTGGTCGGTGGAGAAGGGCAGGACCAGCATCGGGGTGGCGGTGGCCGCGGCCTCGGTGACGGAGTTGTTGCCGCCGTGGGTCACGGCGAGGACGGCGTCGTGCAGCAGGCGCACCTGAGGGAGGTACTCCCGGACCAGCCAGCTCGTCGGCACGTCGCCCAGGTCCGCGACCGGAGTCACGCCGGTGGCGACGGCCGCCCGCAGGCCCGCGCCACGCAGGGCTGCGGTCACCCGGGCCAGGACGTCCCCGCGGACCGACAGGAAGCTGCCGAAGCTCACGTAGACGAAGGGCTCGGGGTCGCGGAGCCAGGCCTCGACCTGGGGGTCGACCGGTTCCCGGCGCAGCGCGGCACCCAGGTACCGGTGCGGCGGCAGCGACCGGCCCGGCGTGGCGAGCTCGGCGGGGTAGTTGTAGAGCACGAGCGGCCCGTGCAGCGCGAAGGCGTCGGCCACGGCGGGTGCACCCCGGTCGAGCACCTCGGCGGCCTCGTTCCACTGGGCCGTGAAGCGGTCGGCGACCTGCCTGCACAGCAGCTCGAGACGGTCGAGCTCGGCCGGGTCGGGACGGAACGCGGCGGGCCACAGCGGCGGGCGGCCGTACACCTCGTCGCCGACGGGCAGCGCCGTCGGGTGCCCGAGCACCACGTCCGCGTGGGCGACCCCGCCGGTCGTCAGCGCCAGCCGTGCGCTGTAGGCCAGGTGGTCGACGACGACGTGGTCCGGACGGATGCTGTCGATCACCGCGAGCGTGGCGAGTGCCTTCTCGACGGGCTGCCACATCAGGTCGACCAGGCGTTCGCTCGCCTGGTAGGTCAGGGTCGKGATCATCCCCCGGCGTGTGGCGTCGAAGAAGCCCTGCAGAGAGGCGCCCTCGTCCGGGGGCTGCTCGCCGGCCCGGATCACGCCGGGGTTCGACCCACGGCCGAGCGGGAGCTCGACCCGCTCGAAGCCGAACGAGTCCACCAGCCCGGCGGTGGCGCGTCCGGAGGCCACGACCACCCGCTCGCCCGCCTCCCGCCACGCGGTGGCGAGGGTGGCGAGCGGGAGGAGGTGCGACGCGTAGTCCGGCGCGATGACGAGCAGGGTCATCCGGCGGCGGCCAGGTCCGAGCGTGCCGCGCGCTCGTCGTCGGCGACCGTCGTGTAGATCTCCGCCAGCGTCGTCGCCATGCGGCCGATCGTGAACCGCGTCTCGACCGTGCRCCGGGAGCGCTCGGCCCGGCGGTCGTCGGTCTCGGCGAGCGACGAGTCCAACGCGGCCGACGCCGCCGACGCCAGGCGGTCGGCGTCGACGGTGCGCGTGAGGTACCCGGTCACGCCGTCCTCGACGTAGGTCGCCGGGCCGCCCGTGTCGGGCGCGACGACCAGCAGACCTGCGCCCATCGCCTCGAGGAGCGCGATCCCGAACTCCTCCTTGAGGCTCGCACACACGTAGATCCCGCCCGGCGCGCTCAACCCGGGCAGTCCGGCCCGGGTCGAGGCCAGCCAGCGGGCGACCACGTCGTTGGGGCGGTGGCCGGTGAGCAGCAGCCCGGCTGCGGGGCGGAGGTCGGCAGGGACCAGGGCGTCGATCCGGTCCAGCTGGTCGCGTTCGTCGGCGGACGGGCGGTCGAGCGCGCCGCCCACGATCACCAGGTTCGCGCGTTCGCGGAGCCCGTCCGTCGCCCACGCCTCGACGAGGGTTGCCATCCCCTTGACGCGGTGGAGGCGGCCGACGCTGACGATCAGCGGCAGCTCGCGACGCTCGACCGGCAGCGTCCCGACCAGCCTGCGCAGCTCGGCGACGGCCTCCGACGGCGCCGCGCCGCCGGCGTGCGCCACCGCGTCGGCCGTCGCGGCGTCGATGACCGTGAGGTCGACGCCCTCGGGGACGATCGTGTGCCGTTCGGGATGGGCCGTGATGTCGATGCCGACGAGCGTGCGCAGGTCACGCCCGAGGTCGGGCCGGGGGAAGAGGACGGTGTGCGACGCGTTGGCGGCGAGCCGCTGCACGAGCCGAGACCGGAACCAGTAGTGCTCGCGCTCGTCGGCCTCGCCGAAGTTCTCCCGGGTCAGCTGCCCCGCCAGGTCGAGGGACTGGATCCCCGCCTGCGGGTCGGGTGCCACGCTAAAGACGACCGGGATGTCGAGCTCGCGGGCGATGTCGGCGGCGGCCAGGCTGCCCACGTCCGCCATGCGCAGGTGCAGGGCGTCCACGCCGCCCGCAGCCCGCAGGAGCCGCCGGATGCCGCGACGGGCCGCGACCCGCGCGGGCCATGCCGACGCCGCGGGGACCGGCTCCGGGAGGAGGGGGACACGGCCGTAGCGGTGGCCGTCGCGGTCCAGGCCGTCGAGGTCGGCGAGCGCCTCCGCCTCCGAGCCGCGGGACATCGTCAGGACGCGGTCCACGCGGGTGCCACCGGGTGCGACGAGCGCGTCACCCAGCCGGACCAGCAGCGTGGCGATCCCGCCGTTGTCCCCGGCGCCCGCCGCGGTGAGCCGTGCGTCGATGTCGGCGTGGAGGAACAGCTGACCGATCGTCAGCCCGGACCTCGCGCGGCGTCGCCGACCGGAGGCCGCCAGGTCGAGGTCGGCGATCGCGAGCCGGGCGACCTGGGCGAGGTGACCGTCGCCCCAGGACAGGCGGCCGAGGAGGTCCAGCGCCGCGCCGGTCGCCGGTCGCTCGCCCAGGGCGGCCACTGCCGTGGCGCGCACCCCGAGGTCCTCGCCGTCGTCGGCCGCGACGGCGAGCAGGGGCCGGCCGGCGATCGGGTGCTGGACCAGCCCGAGGGTCTCGACGAGCCGGGTGCGCGCACCTCGGTCGGAGGCGCCGACCAGGGCGCCCTCGACCCCGACGGCGAGGAGCTCCGGGCTGCGGGAACCCCACTGCTCGAGCGTGCGCTGCGCCAGCATCCCGCCGAACCCTCCGTCGGCGACCATCGTGACGAGCCTGCCGACGGCTCCGGCCCGCGGCAGTCCCGCTCCGAGCACCCACGCGGCGTGCTCACGCACGAACCGCCGGTCGTCGGAGAGGCTGCCCTCGAGGGCCCGCGCCGCCTCGTCGTCGACGACCGTGCCGAGCGCGTGCAGCGCCGCGACGACCACCAGCTGATCGGCGTCCTCGACGGCGCCGCGCAGCACCCGGACGGTGCGGCTACCGGGGTCGCGGCTGCTCTCGAAGGTCAGGGCGTCGGCGCGCTGCAGGGCGTCGACGATCCGTTCGGCCGAACGCACGGCGTCCAGCGAGGTCTGGATTCCCACGCAGGTCTCCCTCGATCCCTCGGGTGCGGCGGTAGCGACGCCGTCGCCCCTCCTTCGGGGTGAGAGGCGTCCGTGGATGCACCTGGTCCGACCGCGTCGTCGACTGGTGGCCGGGGCGGCCACCAAGATGCTCAGCATGCTGAGGGTAGGCATGCTGGAGCCATGTCAGCGACCGGAGCGATCCTTTCCGACCGACCCACCACGGCCGACCGCACCCGGCAGGTCTGCGTGCTGGTCGGCGCGGTGGTGGCCGTCGTGGGTGCCGCGGCGGGTTCCGGGGCCTTCGGGGGCCAGGCCGTCGCGGACGCGGCCGGCGGAGCCCTGTCGGCGACCGCGACACCCGTGGCGCCTGCCACGCCGGCCTTCTCCATCTGGTCGGCGATCTATCTGGGCCTCGCCGTCGTCGCGGTCGCCCAGGCCCTGCCCCGGCAGGCGACCAACCCTCGTCTGCGAGCCACCGCATGGTGGGTGCTCGCCTCGATGCTCCTCAACGCGCTCTGGATCGGTGTGGTGCAGCGGGGATCGCTCGTCGGCTCGGTCCTGGTCATCGTCGGCCTGCTCGCGGTCCTGTGCGTCCTGTTCGTCGCGCTGGTCGCCGCCCCTCCGCGCGGGGTCGTGGACGTGACGACCGACGTGACGGTCGGCCTGTACCTGGGGTGGGTGAGCGTGGCTGCGCTGGCCAACGTCGCGGCGTTCCTGGCGCACGCCGGCGTCGGTGACCTGGTGCTGGGTGCCACGGCGTGGTCGGTGGTCCTGCTCGCCGGCGCGGCGGCCCTCTCCCTCGCGTACGCCACGTACGGCCGTGGCCGCCCGACGGTGATCGTGCCCCTGGGGTTGGCGATGGCGTGGGGCCTGGCCTGGATCAGCATCGGGCGTTCTCAGGGACCGCTGCAGAACGGTGCGGTGGCGCTCGCGGCCGGCCTTGCGAGCGGCGTGGCGCTCGTCGGCTGCGTCGTGGCCGCCGCCCTCGGTCGGCGAACCCGCGACTGACGCGGCCGAGGCTCGTGCTCGGACCGTCGTCGAGAGCGCGCGCCGCGGGACGTTTGCCCACCGGGCGGCGCCGATCGGCCTAGCCTGCGGGGGGATGTCGTCCGACGGAGGGAGCGCCCGTGTCCGAGAGCACGCTCGAGGCCCTGGGCGGGGGTGCGAAGGCCCCCGCCCAGTTCGGTCACGACGCCCTCGTCGTCTGCGACAACGTCGTGCGGATCTTCCAGTCGGGCAGCGTCGAGGTGCAGGCCTTGCAAGGGCTGGACCTGTTGGTCGACGAGGGCGAGATGGTGGCGGTCGTCGGAGCCAGCGGCTCGGGGAAGTCGACGCTCCTGGCGGTGCTGTCCGGGATGGACGCACCGACCGCGGGACGCGTGCGGGTGGGGCGCTGGGACCTGATGGCGATGCACGCACGTGACCGGGTCGCCTACCGCCGGCAGATGGTCGGCTTCGTGTGGCAGCAGACCTCGCGCAACCTTCTGCCGTACCTGACCGCCCTGCAGAACGTCGCGACGCCGATGACAGGGCCGCGGCGGCACCGGTCGGCGCGGGCCGCGGAGCTGCTCGACCTCGTCGGCGTGGGACACGTCGCCGGCCGGCTGCCGCGGGAGATGTCCGGAGGCGAGCAGCAGCGCGTCGCCATCGCGACGGCCCTGGCGAACGAGCCCCAGCTGCTGCTGGCCGATGAGCCGACGGGCGAGCTCGACACCGCCACGGCGCGCGAGGTGTTCGACGCCCTGCGCACCGTCAACCGGGAGTCCGGCACCACCGTGGTCGTGGTCACGCACGACTCGGCTGTCAGCGGGCTGGTGGAGCGCACCGTCGCGATCAGGGACGGGCGGACGAGCAGCGAGGTGCTGCGTCGGGACGCCGGCGGCGACGTCACGCACGACGAGTACGCGGTGATGGACCGGGCCGGGCGGTTGCAGGTGCCGCGCGAGTACCGCGAGGCGCTCGCGCTGACCCGCCGCGTGCGCCTGGCGCTCGAGGCCGACCACCTGGGCGTGTGGCCCGACGGCAGCGCCAGGTGAGCACGGGCGTGGGCGCGGCGGTGCGCGTGCGGGACGTGCACCGCACCTTCGGGAGCGGCCGCTCGGCCGTGCACGCCCTGCGCGGGGTCGACCTCGACGTGGAGCCGGGCGAGCTCGTGGCGCTCGTCGGGCGCTCCGGGTCGGGCAAGACGACGCTCCTCAACGTCGTCGGCGGGCTCGACCGCCCCGACCAGGGGAGCGTGCTGGTCGACGGCGTCGACGTCGCCGCCCTCAGCGACGACGAGCAGGCCCTGCTGCGCCGCGACCGGGTCGCCTTCGTCTTCCAGACCTTCGGACTGATACCCGTGCTGACGGCGGCCGAGAACGTCGGTGTGCCGATGCGGCTGCGCGAGGCACCCGTGCCGGAGCGTGAACGCCGCGTCGAGATGCTCCTCGACCTCGTCGGGCTCGCCCCGCACGCGTTGCAGCGCCCCGACGAGCTGTCCGGTGGTCAGCAGCAGCGGGTCGCCATCGCACGCGCCCTGGCCGGCTCGCCCCGGTTGCTGGTCGCCGACGAGCCCACCGGGCAGCTCGACAGCGAGACCGGGCTGTCCGTGATGGCGCTGATCCGCGGTGTCGTCGAGGCGGAGCGGATGACGGCGCTCGTCGCCACGCACGACCCGGTGATGATCGCGCTCGCGGACCGCGCGGTGCACCTGGTCGACGGTCGACTCGTGGATGCTGCCGAGCGTGGGTGAGCTCCTGTGGCGGCGCGGGCGCGCCCAGGTGGCGGTGCTGGCGACGGTGCTCGCGGTCATGATCGCCGGCGCGAGCCTCGTCGGGACGTGCGTGCTGCTCCTGACGGCCTCCCCACAGCGGGCGCTGCAGCTCGCGATGGTCCACGCCCCCGGTGCGGACGTCGCGGTGGGGGTCGCGCTCGGCTTCCCTGAGGACCCGGACGACCCGGACGTGAGCGAGCGCGTCGCCGCCACCGCGCGCGACGCCTCCGGAGCGGTCGCGGAGGCGTCGGCCATGCTGACGGGAGTCTTCGGTGGCCTCCCGACCACCGAGACCGCCTGGGTCTCGACCGTCATGAGGTACCTGCCGCCCGACGGCGGTCCGCTGCGCCTCGGCTACCTCGCGGAGCTCGACGACCGCGACGCACGCGGGACGCTCGAGACGGGGCGCTGGCCGGCGGCGACGGGCGAGGTCGCCATGCCGACGTCCGCGGCACGAGCGCTCGACCTGGACGTCGGGAGCGTGACCACGCTCGCCGGAGCGCCGGGAGGCGGTGGCACCGAGCTGACGGTCGTCGGGACGTTCGTGCCCCGACCCGACCCGACGTGGGCCGAGGACCCGCTGGGCGGGACCGGGGTGAGCCCGAACTACCGCGGCTACATCACGGCCTACGGCCCGTTCGTCGTCGCACCCGGCGGGCTCGCCGCGAGCGAGGTCCCGCTGCGTCGGGTCACCCTGCGGGTGCAACCCGACCTGACCGGTGCGGACGCCGGCGACCTGACCCAGGCAGGTGCGCGCGTCGACGCCCTGAAGGGGGAGCTCGGCAGCGCGCTGGGCGACCGCACCCAGAACCTAGTGGTGGACCTGCCCTACGCGCGCACGGTGCACGCGGCCCGGGAGCAGCGCGGGGTGACCGGCTCGGGCGTGCTCGCCGTGGCGCTGCTGGGCGCCGCGCTGGCAGCGACCACGGTCGTGCTGGCCGCCCGGCTCGTCGCAGGTCGGCGCGCACCTGAGGCGGCGCTGCTCAGCGCCCGTGGAACCGGCCGCGGCCGACTCGTCGGCCAGGCCGCTGCCGAGGCCGGTGTCCTGGCGATCCTCGCGGTGGTCCCGGCGACGGCGTTGGCGCTCGGACTGTACGGGGTGCTGGCGGGGGCGGTCGGGCTCGATCCGGGGGGAGTCCCCGAGGGCGGGCTGCTCCCGCTCGTCGCGAGCGTCGGCGCCGTCACGCTGACGCTCGGCACCCTGCTCGTGCTGCCCTGGCTGGCCGCCGGCACGCCGCGCGGCGTCCGCGACGACCGCGTGGGCGTGGTGGCCCGCTCGGGCGCCGACCTGCTGCTCCTGGCTCTAGCGGCGCTCGCCTATCTGCAGCTGCGCGAGCACCGGGTGACCGGCGGCGCCACGGCAGACCCGGTGCTCGTCGTCGCTCCGGTGCTGTGCCTCCTGGCGGGGGCGGCCCTCGTCCTGCGCCCCCTCGCGCTGATCGCCCGCAGCGCCGACGCGCGCGCCGCGTCGGCCCGTTCGCTGACCCTGCCGCTCGCCGCCTGGGGGGTGGCGCGTCGCCCGCAGGGCGCCGCGGCGGCGTTCCTGGTCGTTCTGGCGACGGCGTGCGCGACCTTCGGGATCGGGTTCGCCGCGACGTGGTCGCAGTCCCAGCGTGACCAGGCGGCGGCCGCGGTCGGCACCGACCTCTCGGTGCCAGCGCAGCTGGACGCGCTGGGCACCGGCGCCACGCTGCGCACAGCCACGGGCGGTCGGGTCAGCCCCGCCACGAGCAGGCCGATCACCCTCGGTTCGCGGGCGCAGGGTGGCGACGAAGCCGTGCACCTGGTCGCGGTCGACACGCGGGACGCCGACGGGCTGCTGCGCGGCCGCCTGCCGTCCGGCGGTTGGGACGATGCGGCAGCGGGACTGGCGCCGACCGGGTCGGTCGGGGGCGTGCGGCTGCCCGGCACGAGCGCCGACCTGGTGGTGACGGGGCACGTCGAGGACGAGCTCGCGATGAGCGCCACCCTCAGCATCGTCGTGGAGGACGCCGAGGGGGCGCGCGCGGCCCTGCCTGCGGGGGCCGTGCCGCTGGACGGCGCTCCGCACGACCTCGCCGTGGCCGTGCCGCCCGACGTCCGGCTGGTGGCCGTGGACACCCGGCTCACCGCGTCCGGCGACGCCGCCGACCCCGACCAGCAGAGCCAGGTCGGGTTCGACATCGAGGTGGCGCTGCGCGACGCGACCCTGTCGTCCGACGGCGGGTGGTTCCCCGCGCACCCGCCGACGAGCGACTACGTCGTGGCGGCGCTCGACCGCATCACGGCGGCCGAGGAGCCCGACGGGGTGCGGCTGACGCTGGCGGGCACCGCCTATCTGCCGGGGCTGTACTGGTCCGAGGGCACGCTCACCGCTCTCGCGTTCCACCCCGTCGACGACGTGCCGGTGGTGGTCTCCGCACAGCTGGCGGACGAGCTCGGGCTCAAGGTCGGCGACGGCGTGCAGCTGGCTCTCGGTCTGACCCCGGTCCGCGCGAAGGTCGCCGGCGTCGCGGCCTACATCCCCTCGCAACCACGCGCCCTCGCGCTGCTGGCCGACGTGGACTCGTTGTCGCGCGCCACCCTCAGCCAGGGCGACCTCGACACCCTGACCGACGCCTGGTGGGTCGGCGGGGCGATGCCGCCCGGCGTTGCGGCGACACTCGCCGCTCAGGGGATCGGCCCGGTGACCGACCGCACCGCCGTGGCCCACGAGAGTGCCGACGGTCCCCTGCGGGCGGCGCAGCGGGCTGCCGCCGCGCTGCTGGTCGTGGCGGCCTTCGTGCTCACGTTCGTCGGGACGGCGATCTACACCACGACCGCGCTCGAGGCGCGCGAGGCCGACGTGGCCCGCCTGCGGGGCCTGGGAGCGCTGCGACGCTCCGTCCTGAACTCCGTCCTCGCCGAGCAGGCCGTCCTCGTCGGGCTCCCGGTGCTCGCCGGCGCGCTGCTCGGTGCGCTCGCCTGCTGGACCATCGGCCCGCTCCTGGCTGTCTCGTCGCAGGGGCTGCCACCCGTGCCGGGCGCCGTCGTGACGTGGCCGTGGGAGGTGCAGGTGGCGACGGTGCTCGTGCTCCTGCTCGGGTGCGCGGCGGTGGTCGTCCCCCTGGCGGCCCGGACGGTACGCCGGTCGACGATCGGCCGGCTGCGCATGGAGCCGGGAGCATGAGAGCCGCGTGGCGCCGGTCCCGCGCCGACCTGTGGCCTCTGGTCGTCACGCTGATCGTCGTCGCGCTGACGGTCGGCGTCACGGATGCCGTGCCCCGCCTGCTGAGCAGCCGCGCCGACACCGCCGTCCGGATGGCTGTCGCGCGCGCGGACCCGCCCACCGACGTCGTCGTCACCAGCACGTACGGCGCCGGTGCGTCCGACCCGACCGTCGGTGAGCTCGAGACCAGGGCGGGCGTCGACGATGCGGCCGGCACGATCGACCGTGCCCTGCCGCCGTCGCTGCACCGTGTTCTCGGGCCACCCGTCGCCGCCGCCACGAGCACCGACCTGACGATCAGCACACCGGGGATGCCGACCGGCGGGGTGCTGTGGATGACGTACCTGTGGGCGGGGCACGACCCCGCCGTTCGCTGGCTCAGCGGGGGTGCACCCGGGGGCCCCGGGCCCGACGGTGCTGTGCAGCTCGCGCTCTCGGACGCGGTGGCGCGTCTGCTCGACGTCGGTGCCGGCGACACCTTCCAGGCCGTGAAGCCCGACCACACGGTCGTGCCCGTGCAGGTCACCGGGGTGTTCGACGCGAAGGACCCGCAGGACAGCGTGTGGACGGCGCGGCCCGAGGTCCTGCGGCCGCGGGTCGTGGGGCAGAGCAACGCGCCGACCACGGTCGTGGGCGGCCTGCTGTCCGCGGCGTCGCTCCCCGCTGCGCGCGCCGCGCTCGAGCCGGACGGGGTGACCCGGACGTTCCGGTTCCCGGTGGAACCCCAGGCGCTGGACTACGCCGGGTCGGACGCCCTGGCCAAGCAGGTCGCCGCACTGGAGGCGTCGCCGGACCTGGTGCTGGCCCCCGGGCCCGGGCCATCGGTGACGTCGCGGCTCGACCTCGTGCTCACGCAGGCGCGCGCCGGGGTGGCGGCGACCTGGTCGCAGGCCACCGTGGTGCTGGCCGGTCTGGCAGGCGGCGCCGTGCTGGTCCTGCTGGTCGCCGCCGACCTTCTTGCGCGCCGGCGCTCCACCGCGCTGCGCACGCTGCGCGCCCGCGGGGCCTCCCTCCCG
>NZ_JBFULZ010000052.1:0-22516 GCF_054049635.1 Cellulomonas sp. P5_C6
CTCTCGCCGCGCGCGCTTTGGGGCCACTAGGGTCCCGGCATGGCGACGACCGGCACCGGTGCGGCGAGTGCGACGGTGGCCGCGGTCGTCGTGGCCGCGCTGGTGGCGGCTGCCACGGCACCGCTCGGGCAGCGCGGCTCGTGCCCGGACGCCGGCGACTGCGTCATCCTGACGACGAACATCGTCATGATCCCCGTCAGCACGTGGCTCTGGATCCCCGCGTCGATCGTCGCGGGTGCGCTCGCGTGGTGGCTGGTCCACCGGGCGCACGTGCACCGCGCGCGGACGGAAGCCCGGCTCGCGGGCTGACGCGCACGGGCAGTCCCGGTCTGCGCCCGACAGGAGTAGACCGGGACCACCAGATCGTGGCGGCCGCTCAACGTTTCCATGCGGCGGTTCGTCTACCTCTGTGACGGCCTCACCCACCGGAAGGGGGCCGCGATGAACCGTTGGGAGCCGGTCCTCACGGATCTGGTGCGCAACCGTGGCGGCGCGCTCGTGCGCTACGCGACGCTGTTGTGCGGCGACCGCCGTGAGGCGGAGGACCTGGTCCAGGACGCGCTGGTCAGGGTCTTCACCACGACGCGTCGTCCGCAGGGCAGCGGCCCCGGCGACTTCGTGGCGCTGGAGCACGTGGAGGCGTACGTCCGGAGGACGGTCCTCAACCTCTTCCTCGACGGGTATCGCCGACGGCGGCGGTGGGGCGCGGTCAAGCATCTCCTGGGTGCTCAGGACTTCACGGTCGGGCCCGACCAGGCGAGCCCCGACCACGTGGACCTCGGCGCCGCGCTCGCCGCACTGCCGCCGCGACAGCGGGCGTGCGTGGTGCTGCGTTTCTACGCCGATCTCACCGTGCCGCAGATCGCCGAGGACCTCGGCGTCTCGCCCGGAGCGGTGAAGCGTCACCTGCACGCCGCCAACGCGAAGCTCGCCATGAGCCTCACACCCGTCGGAGAGGAGGAGTGACATGAACCTCGAGGAGCTGCTGCGCAAGGAGCGGGACGTCGTCCCTCCGAACCCGCTCGTCGATCGCACCGACCAGATCGTGGGCCGGGTCCGCCGTCGTCGGCGCGCCCGGGTCGCGACGGCAGCCGTCGGGGCCGTGGCCGCCCTCGCCGTCGTCGCCGTCGTCGTCGGACAGCTGGTCCCGAAGGCGGCGCCCACACCTGCGGCACTGAGCCCGAGCGCCGTGGTGCCGTTGCCGTCGGGCGACGGTGTGGCGTTGCTGGAACCGGGTCGCTATGTGTTCCCGGTGCTGGATGCGCCTCTGTCGTCCCCGGTGCTCCCGGTGGTGTCGGTACCTGCGGGCTTCGCCGCCACGAACGACGCGGGTGGTGTGACGGTGGGCGGGGACGCCCGCGCGGACGGCCGGATGCTGCGGATCTGGGAGATCGACAGCGTTTACTCCCACCCGTGCGACCCGAGCCGGCGTGCAGTCACTGTCGGACCCGCGGCGGCCGATCTCGCCGATGCCTTGGCGGCGCAGCCGATGCGGGCAGGCACCGAGCCGGTCCCGGTCACGATCGGCGGGTACGACGGGTTCTACGTCGAGCTGAGCGTGCCGGACGACGTCGACATCGCCGCCTGCCCGGGAGGGAAGTTCTTCAGCTGGCCGGGCCGGTGGCAGCAGGCTCCCGGGCAGGTCGACATGCTGTGGATCGTCGACGTCGAGGGGCAGCGCGTCGTGTTCGACGCGTGGGCTCTGCCCGGTGCCAGCCCGCAGGAGCGCACCGAGCTCGAGCACATGGTCACCACCGCCACGTTCGTCCCGGCCGTCGGCTCCTGACACCGCGCGCTCCGTCGGCGGCGCGCTCCCTGCCTTTGTCATGCCCTCTGGCCGGATCCGCCGGCCGATGATCCGTTCCACGCAAGGAGACGACGATGTCCACCCACCTCACCCATCTCTCCGCCGCAGGCTGTGCGGCACTCCTGGCAGCGGGGCTCGTCGGTTGCACCGCCGACGCGGCACCACCCAGTCCAGTCTCGTCGGCCGCGGCCGCGGCCGTGCTCGTGTCGTTGCCGTCGGGCGACGGTGCCGCGTTGCTGGAGCCGGGTCGCTATGTGTTCCCGGTGCTGGATGCGCCCCTGTTGTCCCCGGTGCTCCCGGTGGTGGCGGTGCCTCCGGGGTTCGCCGCGACGGATGATGCCGCTGGTGTGACGGCAGGCGGCGACGCTCGCGCCGACGGCAGGATGCTGCGGATCTGGGACGTCGACAGCGTGTACTCCCACCCGTGCGACCCGAGCCGGCGCACCGTCGCCGTCGGACCCACGGCGGCCGATCTCGCCGACGCCCTGGCGGCGCAGCCGATGCGCGCGGGCACCGACCCGGTCCCGGTGACGATCGGCGGGTACGACGGGTTCTACGTCGAGCTGAGCGTGCCGGAGGACGTCGACATCGCCGCCTGCCCGGGAGGGAAGTTCTTCAGCTGGCCGGGCCGGTGGCAGCAGGCTCCCGGGCAGGTCGACATGCTCTGGATCGTCGATGCCGAGGGGCAGCGCGTCGTGTTCGACGCCTGGGCTCTGCCCGGCTCCAGCCCGCAGGAGCGCACCGAGCTGCAACACATGGTCACCACGGCCACGTTCGTCCCGAGCTCCGGCTCCTGAGAACCGCGCGCTCCGTCGGGGACGCGATCCCCCTCAGGTGGACTCGGGGTCCTGTCCGAGCACGGCGCGCCCGCCGTCCACCGGGAGGATCGCGCCGGTCACGAAGGAGGCGGCGTCGGAGAGCAGGTAGGCCACGGTGGCCGCCACCTCCTGCACGCGACCGACCCGCCCCAGCGGATGCAGGCGCCCCATCTCGTCCTCGACGCGGCGTGCCTGCACCGGTTCGAGCGCGTCGAGGAACACGTCGTACCGGGCCGTCGAGATCGAGCCGAGCGCGACCGCGTTCACGCGGACCTGCCGCGCCCCGTGCTCGACTGCGGCGGCGCGGGTGAGACCTTCGATCGCCGCCTTCGCGGTCGCATAGGGGAGCGAGCCACGCACCGGCCGCTGCGCCTGGTGCGACGAGACGTTGACCACCGAGCCCGGTCCGCGGAACCGGCGCGCGGCCACGGCCGTCCCGACGAGCGTCGGGGCGAGGTTCGCCACGACGAGCTCGAGCAGCTCCGCGGGACCGCTGTCGGGGTCCGGGTCCCGGAAGATCGCCGCGTTGTTCACCCACCCTGTGAGCGTGCCGAGCCGCTCCGCCGCGTCGGCTGCGGCCTCGGCCACCTCGGGGTCGCCGGCACTGCCCACGACCGCCGCGGTCAGACCGTCGGCCGGCAGCCAGGACACCGCGTCGGGCTCGACCTCGATGACCACGACCGCCTCGCCGTCCGCGAGCAGGCGTTCCACCACGGCCCGCCCGACGCCGCGGCCACCTCCGGTCACTACGGTCACGCGTCCCATGGAGCCATCCCAGCACCGGCGGGYGGGCTCGCGCGCGACGACGGCCACGCACCCTCGTGCCGGCGAAGCTGTCGGATCGGCGTGGTGCGGTTCGTGGAGGTGGTGGAAGGTGGTCGTCGGGACCGCCTGGAACTGAGGAGCATCGGATGACCAAGGTCGTCGCCATCATGTCCATGTCGCTCGACGGCTTCGTCGCCGACCCCGACGACGGGGTGGCCGAGGTGTTCGACTGGTACACCTCGGGGGACGTCGAGATCCGCACGGGTGGTTCGGATCCCATGACGTTCTCGGTGTCCGAGCCGAGCGCGGCGCACATCCGCGGTCTCACGTCCGGGCTGGGTGCCGTCCTCACCGGACGTCGCACGTTCGAGGTCGCCCAGGGCTGGGGCGGGAACCACGCCTGGGGGCCGGCGTTCGTCCTCGCCCACGAGGTCCCCGCCGGCTGGCCGCGGGCCGGCTCGACCGTCCACTTCGTGACCGACGGGCTCGAGAGCGCGGTGCGTCAGGCGAAGGAGGCAGCCGCCGGGAAGGACGTCGGGGTCCACGGCGCCGACACGATCCAGCAGCTCCTGAACGCCGGCCTGCTGGACGAGATCTCCGTCGACATCGCCGCGCTGCTGCTCGGCTCCGGGATCCGGCTGTTCGACCACCTCGCGGGCACCCCGGCCACCCTCGGCGACCCGACGGTGATCCAGGGCGTCGGCGTGACCCACCTGCGCTACCCGGTGCGTCCCTGAGCGCCGGGCGCGTGTCCTACGGGAAGCGTTCGTCCCCCGTCGGCTCGTAGTGCGGCACCGCGTTCATCCGGTGCCGCAGCTGCGACAGCTCCCAGTACATCCGCTTCCGCGCCCGGCTCTGGTTCCCCAGCGGACGGTGCTCGGCGATCGTGTGCCACGGGTTGTAGGACAGCCGTTTCGCGAACTCCATCTGCGCGGGGGAGTCGAAAGTCTGCCTCGGCAGGCGGAGCGTGGCGACGGGCACGCGCGGCGACAGCCTCTCGGGCCACAGCACCCCGGCGTTCTCGATCGGCATGAGGTGCGGGTCGGTCTGCATCTGCACACGCACCTCCAGCTCCACGTCGCCGTCCGCCAGGGACGCGACCATCGCGTCGCGCAGGTAGTCGTCCGGCGGCCGGAACGGCAGGCGTGGGATCCGTGTCCTCGTGCTCGACGTCGGCCAGACGGAGTACGACATCGCCTGGCCCTCGCCCATCAGGTACGGCACGCAGCTGAAGTACGGAGCCTCGAACGGGCTGCTCTGGGTCTTGGTGTAGAGCGACTGCATGATCAGGCCGAGCACGTGCGGTGCGCGCAGGTTGAGGAAGTAGAACAGCTGCGCGTTCTTCACGCTCCAGTGCTGCAGCGCGGCGTTGGCCTTCACGTCGGGAGTGACGAAGGTGGCGGTCGACACCCCGAACATGTCGAGCGTGTGCAGCTCGTCGTCGAGCAGCTTCGGCCCCTCGACACCCATGAGCTTGATGCTGATGCTCATGAAGCCGATGTCGTCGATGTCCGGCGTGATGTACGGACCGGGCCCCGAGAAGCGCACCCACGCCTTGAAGGTCTGYGGCTTCGCGTAGATCCCACGGCGCATGTGCTCGGGCAGGTGGTCGTGCACGGTGAGCTCGCCCCGGCAGATGCCCTGCGTCTTCGTGTTCCCGCCGCGCTCGAAGCCGCCGGGCTTCCAGAGGTCGGTMATCTGCTGCGTGAAGCTGCGCACGATCGAGTCGGTGAGGCTCTCCTCGTCGGCCATCAGTCGTTCTTCTGCGATCGCCAGGTGCTCGTCCCTGCGCCTGACGTTGATGAGCGAGGTGGTGAGCCGCTCGAGCGGGCCCTTCAGCAGCGCATCGAAGGCCGGTCGGACGAAGGGGTCGACGCGACGCTCGGCCCGGAGCAGCGCCATGGTGGTGTCCGAGGCGACGTCGCGCCAGGCCGCACCGGTACTGGCGCGCGGCTGCGGGTGGCTGGCGTTGGAGCTCGTGATCGGCGAGTGCGGCGGGCTCACGTGGGGTGCCGCTCTCAGCCGCGGGCAGCGAGGATCGCGAGCGTCGTGTTGCCCGAGGAGATGAGCGTGGTGGTGACGGCGGCTCGTGGAGGCAGGTCCCCGCGGATGCCGGAGACGACGGCGGACACGGTGTCCGACGCATGGATCAGGACGGCCAGGCGGGCGAGCCTGCGTCGCGAGGCGTCGTCCGCGGTGAGCAGCTCGATGCCCAGCAGGATCGTCCGGATGCCGAACATGCGGAACGGGTACATGCCCGCCCGGGCCGCCTGCTCGTCCGTGGACAGCCGACGCAGGAGCACCTGGGGAGCCAGGAGGCCGAGCGTGCCGTTGACGATGCGGACGACGGCCAGGATCTGACCCGAACGGCGTGCCACGCTCGATGCCGCCATGGCGTCCCCCCTGATCGACTCCCGTGCCACGTTGGCACCGGCACCGGGCGCTGTCAACGTCCGCGCGCACAGCCCGGTATCGACCGGTTTGCGCCTTTACAAGCCTGGGCGGCGGGGGCAGGGTGGAGAGCGATCAGGCCGAGCTCGAACCGCCGGCCTGCGGGCAGGGGAGGTCCGACCATGTCGGGCAGGAGTGCCACGAGCCAGCGGACGAGCACCGAGGCCACCCTGATGCGCCTGGGCAACGTGCTCCTCGACGATCTGTTCCGCGCCAGCCCTCCGGGCCCCATCCCCAGGGGAAAGCTGCGCGGAACGGTCCTCGCCTTTCCGGGGACCCGAGCGGTGAAGCCCATCGCGAGAGTCGCTCGAGCGTTGTTCTGGCAGGGAAAGGTCGTCGACGCCGAGCAGGCCGGCCTGAAGAACCTCGTGAGCCCGTTCCGGCTGCGCTTGATCAAGGCGACGTTGTCCACGGCGGAGAGCTGGGTCGACGGCGACCCGATCGTCCTCATCGACTACTCCCGCACCTCGCGCGTGGCCCACATGGTCCGAGACGAGATCCGTCTCGTCGGCCCCGGGCTCTACCTCGGTGTCGTCTGGTTGTGGCACTGGCGCGTCGCCTGGTTCACGCTCCGGCAGCGGGGGTCCAAGTAGCACCACCAACCGGCTCGCGACAGGTGAGGCTCATGGTCCCAGGGGTGGTGGCATGCYGGCACAGGTAGCGGTGTGCGTCCAGGCGGAGCTCGTCGCCGACCGCGAACAGGCCGCTCGGGACTTCCTGCCGCGGATCCGGGTCGACGACTTCGACGCGATGGGCACGGTCCACTTCGCCCGCGTCTTCGTCCTCGACCGGGTCGTCGACACCGCGGGACGCCCGATCCCGGCGTCGATCGTCTACATGGCCGACGTCGACGGGTCGGCCGACCGCCACCTCCGGGCACTGCCGTCCGACGTGCACACGCTGTTCGGGCACTGCCTGGGCTACCCGAGCGCGCCGGACGCCGCAGCGCGCCTCGTGTGGTTGCACGAGCACTCCTTGCGGCCGGACGCCTACTACCGGCACACCGCCGACCGTCCGGTGGAGCAGATCAAGCGCGAGGCGTACCTGCGCGAGCAGGTCGAGGTGGTGCTCGACGAGCTGCCGACCGCCGGCCGGACCTCGGCCGACGAGGTCGCGCACACCGTGTACCGGGCGATGAAGAAGCGCCCCGACCTGTCGTGGGCGCGCCGCCGCCCGTCGACTCCCGGGCTCGTCTACGGGGCGCTCCGGATCGTGGCGCTCGTCGCCATCGCCGTCGCCCTGCTCGTCGTCCTCCCGGTCGTCGGACCGTTCCTCGTCGCGTGGGTGCTCGTCGTGCGGGTCCTGGAGCTGCGCGACACGCAGGAGAGCGGCGCGGTCGACATCGCCCACATCGATGCGGTCCGACGCTACGAGGACCACGGGGTCCAGAACCCGTTCACCGGGGTCGGGTTCGTCAAGCCCGGGGTCGTGCGACGTCTCACCATGCGCGGCGCACTGCTCGGGCTCGACCTGGCGTTCCGTCTCGTCATGTACCGCGACAACCTCTCCGGGGTCCGGACCATCCACTTCGCTCGGTGGCAACCGGTCGACGGTGGACGCCGGTTCATCTTCGCCAGCAGCTACGACGGCAACCTCGAGAGCTACATGGACGACTTCATCTCCCGGCTGGCATGGGGCATCAATCTCGTCTTCGGCAACGGCGTCGGCTTCCCGCGGACCCGCTGGCTGTTCTTCGGCGGCGCCAAGGACGAGATCGCGTACAAGCACTACCTGCGCAGGCACCTGGTGCCGACCGTCGTCTTCTACTCCGCGTACCCGACGCTCGCGGCGATCCACATCGACCGGAACGCCGACGTCCGTCGCGCGCTGCGCGCCCAGGACCCGCGATGGCTCGAGGCGATGTGAGCGCGGCGACGAGCGGGCTGCTCGACCTGCCCGACATCCAGGGCCTCGTCGTGCGCGGCTACGGGAAGCTCCCGTGCGCCGCCTACGTCCTGCTGCACGCGCCGACGCCCGAGGGGCTCCGCCGGCTGGCGCGGTGGGCTGAGCCGCGGGTGACCACCGGCGACGAGAGTCCGACCGACCGGGCCATGAACCTCGCCCTGACGCACGACGGGATCCGCAGCCTGACCGAGTGTGACGACCTTCCCGACGGGTTCTCGGAGCCGTTCCGCACCGGGATGGACACCGAGTACCGCAGCCGGATCCTGGGCGACACGGGAGAGAACGACCCCGCCGGGTGGCTGTGGGGGCGCTCGGGCGCCGAGCCCGTCCACGCCCTGCTCCTGTTGTACGCCCAGGACGCCCCGACGCTCGCCGCGGTCGTGGCCGAGGTGCGCGGCGAGGCCGAGCAGGCTGGCGTTCGCGTGCAGCGGGTTCTGGCGGCCGACGACCTGAGCGACCGGGAGCCCTTCGGGTTCAAGGACGGTGTCTCGCAGCCGACGATCGCCTCGGTGACCGGTGCTCCCGACCCCGCGGAGGCGCTCCGGCCCGGCGAGTTCGTGCTCGGGTACGGCAACGAGTACGGCCAGCAGTCCGAGCGGCCGCTGCTGCCCGCGTCCGCCGACCCCGAGCGGATGCTGAGCCGCGACCGCTCCGGCGCTCCGGACCTCGGACGCAACGGCACGTACCTGGTGTTCCGCCAGCTGCGCCAGGACGTCGACGGCTTCTGGGGCTATGTGCGCGAGGCGGCGGACGGAGACGCCGCCGAGGCCGAGCACCTCGCTGCGCGCATCGTCGGGCGGTGGCCCAGCGGCGCGCCCGTCGTCCTGGCGCCGGCCGCCGACGACCCCGACCTCGCGGACGCGAACGACTTCGGCTACCACGACGCCGACCCGACCGGCCTGCGGTGCCCGGTCGGCGCCCACATCCGGCGCKCCAACCCCCGGGACTCGCTGCCGCCGAGTCCCGGGACGGAGTCGTCGCTCCGCGGCGTGCGCACGCACCGGCTGGTCCGGCGCGGCCGGACGTACACCGACGGCGGCGAGCGCGGCCTCTACTTCCTGTGCCTCAACGCCAACCTCGCCCGCCAGTTCGAGTTCGTGCAGCACGGCTGGCTGAACGGCAACGCGTTCGTGACGCTGGACGACCCGGACGACCCGTTGATCGGCTCCCGGGCGGGCGGGCCGTCGTCGTTCACGGTCCCCGGACAGCCCGTCCGGCGCCGGTACCGGGACCTCCCGCAGTTCGTCCAGGTGCGCGGGGGCGCCTACTTCTTCCTGCCCGGCCTGCGGGCACTCCACTACCTCGCAGCCCGCGCGCGTCGCGGTCCCGCTGCGTAGCACGCACGTCACGACACGGGGTTCGGGGGAGCGATGCGGAATCAGTCCACGTTCGGCAAGGTCGTCGAGTGGCTCGACAAGCGCCACCACTGGCACAGGTTCCCGACGCTGCTGGGCGTGCTCGCGCTCATCGGCATCCGGAACACGCTCCGCGCCCGCAACCTGTTCAGCACCACGAAGGGGTCGGGCGTCACGGCGCCCGTCCCCGCTCCGCCACGCCACCTCGTCGCTCGCACCACGGACGGCTCCTACAACGACCTGGCGCACCCGGCCATGGGCATGGCGAAGACACGGTTCGGCCGCAACGTCCCGCTGGAGCTGACCAAGCCCGAGGTGGCGCCGCGGCTGTTCACCCCCAACCCCCGGACCATCAGCACCGTCCTTCTGCAGCGCGACGAGTTCAAGCCCGCGACCACGCTGAACGTCCTCGCGGCCGCGTGGCTCCAGTTCGAGACGCGCGACTGGTTCAGCCACGGCACCGACATGGAGCACCCGATCCACGTCCCGCGCCCCGCCGGCGACGACTGGCCGGACGACCCGATGGTGTGGCCGAGCACGCCCAAGGACCCCACGAACCACGCGACCGACGGGTCGGCGACGTTCGTCAACACCGAGACGCACTGGTGGGACGCGTCCCAGATCTACGGGAGCGTGCCGGAGTTCGAGCAGGCGATCCGGACCAGCGCGGGGGGTCGCGTGCGGATCGGGGCCGACGGTCTGATCGACGTGGACCCGGCCCTGCTGGGCACCTCGGGTGGCCGGGACGGCTGGTGGGTGGGCCTGGAGCTCATGCACACGCTCTTCATGCGCGAGCACAACGCGATCTGCGACCGGCTCGTGGCGTCGTACCCCTCGTGGAACGACGACCAGCTGTTCGAGAAGGCGCGCCTGATCAACGCGGCCCTGATCGCGAAGATCCACACCGTCGAGTGGACGCCCGCGATCCTCGGCCATCCCGCGCTGCACATCGCGATGCGCGCCAACTGGTGGGGCCTGGCCGAGGAGCGGGTGCACGACCTGGTCGGGCGGCTCAGCTCCAGCGACCTCGTCAGCGGCATCCCGGGGTCACCGACGGACCATCACGGGGTCCCGTACGCGATGACCGAGGAGTTCGTCGCGGTGTACCGGATGCACCCCCTGATCCCCGACGACTACGAGATCCGCGACGCGGTCACCGGCGCCGTGAGCGAGAACCTGCAGTTCACGGACCTGCACGGGTTGAGCTCGCGCCCGGTCCTGCAGCGAGCCTCCGCACCGAACGTGTTCTTCTCGCTCGGAGTCGCCAACCCCGGGGCCCTGCGCCTGCACAACAACCCCCGCTTCATGCGCAGGCTGGATCGCGCCGACGGCAAGCAGATCGACCTCGCCGCGATCGACGTGCTGCGCTCGCGGGAGCGCGGCGTGCCCCGGTACAACGAGTTCCGGCGGCTGATGCACATGGCACCCGTGCGCAGCTTCGAGGAGCTCGGCGACGACCCCGAGACCGTCGCGCAGCTGCGCGAGATCTACGACGACAACCTGGAGGACGTCGACCTGGCCGTCGGGATGCTCGGCGAGCAGCTCCCGCGCGGCTTCGGGTTCAGCGACACCGCGTTCCGGATCTTCGTCCTCATGGCGTCCCGGCGGCTCAAGAGCGACCGGTTCTTCGGCGTCGACTTCACCTCGAAGATCTACACACCGGAGGGCATGGCCTGGATCGACGGGAACGACATGTCGTCCGTGATCGTGCGGCACTACCCGGAGCTCGCGCCGGCCGTGCGCGGGGTGCGCAACGCGTTCGCCCCCTGGCCGCTCCCGTCGGAGCCGTGACCGACGCTCGCGGACGACCGGCGGTCACGGCTCCGGCCACGTCATGTCGCCTTCGGACCCGCCGGCACGGGCTCGACCGGACCGTAGAGCGGAGGCTGCATCTCGGCCATCTCGAGGTCGGCCGTCGCCTGGATGAGCGCCAGCAGGTCGGTGTCGAGGCCGGGGGAGAACTCCTCGTACCGCTCGACGGCGATGGTGGACGRCACGCCCTCAGGCGCCTGCTCGGTGGCGTCCAGCTCCGTGCCGTCCTTCGACGGTGACATGCCCTGGAAGATCCGGCCGGCCTCGGACGAGGCGGTGAGGTCGAAGGTGTACTGCTTGCTCTGCAGCCCGAGGTCCACCAGCTTCTTGACCTCGGGGAACCTCTCGGCGTTCGTCTTCGGGATCGGTAGGACCGATGCCCAGCTGACGCCGAGGGTCTCCAGGGCACGGGCGTAGGCGTTCTCGTGCGCCTGGTCGCGCACGATGAGGTACGCGATCGTCGAGCGCGCGGTCTTGTTCGCCGTCATCTCATAGATGCGGCACTTCTGCAGCCGGCCGGTGGACTCGAGCATGAGGTTGTAGAGCAGGTCGAGCATGAGGTTCCCGGAGTTGTAGACGTAGGAGCCGCTCCACGGGTTGCCCGCGGAGTCCACGGGGAGGGCGCCCTGCGAGGCGACCAGGTAGTGGTGGATGTTGCCCTGGTCCAGCGCCGACTCCAGCGGCGTCGCCCCGCTCGCGCCGGGCTTGTCCAGCGGGTCGGGCTTCTTGCCGTTGTACCGCGGTGACCCGTCGAGCAGGCGCGCGATCGTGGTGCCGATCAGCTCGACGTGGCTGATCTCCTCGGTCCCGATGCCCTGGAGCAGGTCCCGGTACGGCTTGGCCTTGGGTCCGCGGAAGTTGATGCTCTGGAAGAGGTACTGCATCATCGTCCGCATCTCRCCGAACTGGCCCCCGAGCCCCTCCTGCAGGGCGTTGGCCGCGGCCGGGTCTGGCTCGTCGGCCTCGATGTCGTGGATCAGTCGCTGCACGTGCAGGTACATGAGATCTCCTTCGTCAGCTGTCCGTGTCCGTCGTGCTGTCGGCTCCGCGCGACTCGCGCAGAGCGCGACCGAGCCGCACGTCCTCCTCCTGCTTGGCCTGCTTCTTCTCGCTCGCGCGGGTGTCCCGCGGCGGGAGCTGGATGGTCTTCTCGGCCTCGATTCCGCCCTGCAGCTGGCGGCCGCGCTCGACCTCGGCGTCGAGCTCCGCGCCGAACAGGAGCGCCAGGTTCGTGATCCACAGCCAGAGCAGGAACACGATCACACCGGCCAGCGAGCCGTAGGTCTTGTCGTAGCTGGCGACGTTCGCCACGTAGAACCCGAACGCGAGCGAGGCGAGCACCCACACGACGAGCGCGACGATCGCGCCGATGCTGATCCAGCGGAACCTGGGCTGGCGCACGTTCGGCGTCGCGTAGTAGAGGATCGCGATCGCGACGACGACGAGGGCGACGATCACCGGCCACTTCACGATGTTCCACACGGTGACCGTGACGTCGCTGAGCCCGATGGCGGCGCCCACCGCGCGCGCGACGCCGCCCGAGAGCACCACGGCCGCCACGACGGCGACGGCGAGAACCACGAGGACGACGGTGACGAGGAGCAGGACGGGGCGCAGCTTCCAGATCGGGCGGCCCTCGTCGATCTCGTAGACCCGATTCATGCCGCGGCTGAACGCGGCTACGTAGCCGGACGCCGACCAGAGCGCCAGGACCAGCCCGAGGACCAGGGCGAAGCCGGCCGCGGGAGCATCGGTCAGCTGGGTCAGGATCGGCTTCAGGGTGTCGTCGACCGACGACACGCCGACGTCGCCGGCGATCTTCAGGACGTCGCCGACCATCTTCTGCGGGTCGCCCACCAGGCCGAGGACCGAGATGACGGCCAGCAGTGCGGGCGCGATCGCGAGGACGGCGTAGTAGGTGAGCGCGGCGGCCAGGTCGGTGCACTGGTCCCGGCCGAACTCTCGCAGCGTCTTGCGCACGACGTACATCCACGACCGCTTGGTGATGTCGTCGGGCCAGTCCGGCTTGCGCGGGTCCTCCGGCGCCGGTGCGGCGTCCTTCTCGGTGCTCCGGGTGCTGCTCGTGTCATGGGTGGTCATCGCGGGTCTCCCGGAGGGTCGTGCTCGACGGTCGACCGCGCGACGGGGCACCACGGTGTGCCCCGTCGCGCGGGTTCCTAGTAGCCGGTCTGGTGCCCGTCCGCGGAGTGGGCACCACGGACTGTGTCGGCCGCGTCGGTCGTGTCCGAGCGCAGGTCGGCCGCGACGGAGCGGCCCTCGTCGCGCAGGGTTGCCCCGKCCTCGGTCGCCCGGTCCTTGACGGCCTCCGCTGCCTCCTGCGCCGGCTGGCGCAGGGTGTCCGCGAGCCCCTGGGCGGCGTCCTTGGCCTCCTGCACCAGGGGAGCTGCCTGCTCCTTCGCGGACTGCGCGAGCTGCTGTTCCTGGCGAGTGCTGGGCAGCAGCGACGAGAGCAGCCAGCCGGCGCCGAAGGCGATGAGCCCGGCGGCGAGCGGGTTGCCGCGGGTCTTGTCCTTGGCGGCGTGCGGCAGCTGAGCGGCCGCGTCGCCGACGTGGGATGCGGCGTCGCCGACGCTGGAGGCGGCCGAGCCCGYGGTGCCGGCGCCGTGGGAGACGCCGCCCATCACGCGGTCCTTGACGTCGCTCACCGCGTCGCGGACCTTGTCGGCCTGTCGGTGAGCGACCTGCGTCGGGCTCACCTTGTCGGTCAGCGCGTCGACGTCCGAGCTGAGCTCGGCACGCGTGCGCTCGATGTCCTCGCGGATCTGGTCCGGGTCGGTGCTCATGCGTTCTTCTCCTCGTGACCTTGCAGGGCGTTCGGGATCTTCTTCACGGACTCGGTTGTACGGGGCAACCCGGCGACGCGCTGGGACTCGGCCCGGCCGCGAGCGGCCAGGACGGCGGCGACGATCGCCCAGACGGCGGCGACGATCACGGCCGACCAACCCCAGGAGTCGAGCGCGTCGCCGAGCGCCCACCACAGGGCGATCGACAGGAACAGCAGGACGAAGTGGCCCGCGACGGCGGCACCCGCGTACATGGAGCCGCCCTTGGCTGCCGCCTTCGCCGACTGGCGGGCCTCGGCCTTGGCCAGCTCGACCTCCTGGTGGAGCAGCGTCGACAGGTCGCGCGTGACGTCGCCGAGCAGGTCGCCGACCGACTGACGCGGGGGAGCGTCCAGCGGCTCGGTCATCGCTGGTTCCACATGTTCGCGGCGGGCACCGGCACGGGCGTCACCGGYTCGTCGGTGCGGCGGGGCTCGTCCATCGGGACGGTGTACGCGGGCGGCGGCATGGTGGTCCTGAGCGTCGGGGTGCTCGGACCGGTCGTCGGCCGCGGGGTCGGTGCGTCCTTGAGCCCGCGGGTGAGCCGCCCCAGGACCACGCCGGCCCCGGCCGCCAGGACGAGGAACGTGCCCGGGCGGCGGCGGGCGAAGCCGCGGACCTCGTCGAGGGCCTCGTCGGGACCGTGGTCCTCGAGCCACCTGCCGAGCGCGGTGACCCGGTCGCCGATCTCGCGGGCGACGTCCGTGGCGATGTTCTGCTCGGTCGGCGCCGCCGCCATCTGGGTCAGCTGGTCACCCACCGACGACAGGCCGCCGGCGAGCCGGCGCTGCTGGGTGCCCACCTGGCCCGAGACCTCGTCGCGGGCCTGCGACCACAGGTCGCCGAGCTGCCGGCGCGCTTCCTGCGTCACCGCCGCGGCCTCGCCCTTGGCCTCGCCGAGCAGGTGGCCGCCGGCGTTGGCGGCCTTGTCCTTCAGATCGGTCGCCTGCTCCTTGGCGGTGTCGGCCGTGCTGGGCTGCTCCCCGCTGGAGCGGGGGTAGCTGCTGGTGTAGTCCTCGGTCATGGTGGTCTCGCTTCGCATGGTCTGGCGGACGAGACGCCGAGCCCGGCAGGCGACGCGAGAACGCGCGACAGCGCCGAGGGGGCTCCGACGTCGTCACGGGTTTCTGCCGTGCGACCGTCCGCATGGGGTGATCGGGGCGTCGATGACGCTTCCCGGGGATCCAGCTGTCCGCGGCGTGCGCGCAACGCAGCGCTGCACACCTAGTCCCATGTCCGGCGACGTGTCCTGTCCCGGGCGACGGTCTGCGGGGCGACGTTACGTCGACCAGCACCACGGACGCTAAGCCTGCTGTGCCGGGCCCGCCACCCGAACGGGCGTCACACGCGCTGCCGGAACGTGTCGCGTTCGCGTGGAGGGCTGCCGGTGACGGCCTCGACGATGACGGAGGCGACCTCACGCAGCTTCACCTTGCGGTGCTGCGACGCGCTGCGCAGGATCGACATCGCCTCGTCGGCCGTGCAGCGGTTCTCCGCCATCACCACCCCGATCGCCTGGTCGATCACGGATCGCGAGACCAGGGCCGCGCGCAGGTCGGCGTTCATCTCGACCTGGTCCGCGCTGCGCAGGCACAGCGCGATCGTCCGGGCGATCTCGTCGGCGTACATGTCCGCGACGGCGAGCGCCGCGTCGTCCCAGGCGTGCGCGTCGGTGGCATACAGGTTCAGGGCGATCTGCACGCCGGGACGCACGTCGCGGGGTAGGGCGGCGGCCGAGGCGTACCCGTTGGCCCTCGCCGCGGACCTCCATTGCGGCCATCGGGTCTCGAGCTCGATGTCGGGGACGTGCACGAGGTGACCGACGTCGATCGAGGTCAGGCACGGTCCGTCGTCGGCCGCGTACTCGACCTCGTCGCAGAGTGCAGCGGGTGGGTCGCTCGCCGCGACGAGGGTGGGCCGCCCGTCGCGGCGCAAGGTGATCGTCGCGGAGGTCGCCGGCCCGACGTTGCGCGCGGCGGCCCGTGCGACACCCTCCACGAACTCCTCCACGCCGGCGGTCCCCAGCAGCAGGGTCTGGAGCTCGGTGATCGCGTGGATCCGGGCGGTCTCGTTCATGGTCGACTCCTCGTTGCGGTGGTGCTCACGTGCCCACCACGGTCCGTGCGACGTCGGCGTCCCCGAGCCCGGCACGCTCGGCCGCCCTGTGCAGGACCGTCCGAGCCTCGTCGATGCCGATCCGTCGTGAGTGGGCGAGGATCCCGAGCGCCTGGTTGATCACGGCGAGCTCGTCCAGGTGCGTGGGCGCGACCACGGCGTCGTCCAGCGACCGGAAGTCGAGGTCCGCGTTCGAGATGGCCCGGTGGGCACTGGCCCCGACGATCGCCGCGAGCTGGGCCTCGTGCCCGCGGAACGCTCGCGGCCGAGCCGCATAGAAGTTGACGGTGCCGACCAGCGTGCCGTGGTCCAGGACGGGCAGTGACAGCGAGCTGCGCACGCCGCGACCGGCCGCCGTGGAGGCGAACTGCTGCCAGCGGTCCTCATCGAGGATGTCGTCGATCCCGACCTCGACCTCGTCGCGGCCCGCCTGCAGACAGGGACCGTCGTCGAGGTACTGGGCGGAGTCCATGGCCGCGGACTCTGCGGACGTCGCCACCACGGTGAAGGTGAGGTCCTCGGTGCCCAGGCAGTAGCTGAAGCCGAGGCACGACGGCACCTCGGCCGCGACGCGATCGCCCGCGTCAGCCACGAGTGCGAGGAGATCGACCTCGGAGGACTCGCCGAGTCGTCGCAGGGCGTCGACCGTCTGCGGCAGCAGCTGCATGGCACCTCGATCGGGTCCGCCATCGGCCGGCGCGGCTGCCTCACGCTGGGCGTCCGACGGTACGCCGCGCGCACCTCGGTCGCGCGCCGAGCGGGTCCGCTCAGGAGGTCAGAGCCAACGGCTTCGTCGTCCAGACGAACTCGTCGCCGAGCTCCATGCTGCCGGCCTTCCGCAAGGTGACGTCGCCGTCCTCTGACGAAGGTGATCCGGTCCCCGTCGACGACGTAGGTCCCGGGTCCTTCGCGATCGGGTTCGCCCGACGCCGACTCCACGTCGACGGTCCAGAGGCAACTCGAGCGGGTGGTAGCGGGACAGACCGTGGTGGATCCGACCCTCGTCGCCGAGCTCCTGGCCCGCCCCCGGGTGGACAACCCGGTGGACGCTCTGTCGGCCCGCGAGCGCGAGGTCCTCGCCCTCGTCGCCGAAGGTCTGTCCAACCAGGCGATCGCGCGCAGGCTGGTTGTCACGGACCGCACCGTCGAGGCGCACGTCGCACGGATCTTCACGCGGCTGGGGCTCGTCGAGGACGCCGCCAGAACAGGCGGGTGCTCGCCGTCCTCACCTTCCTGCGCGCATGAGTCCGAGGTCTGACGTCACGCGAAGCCGAACACCGGCGGGAACACGATCACGATGACCGCGGCCCAGGCGGCATAGATCGGCAGGTACCGCGTCTGCCAGCGCTCGAGCTCCGCGAACGTGCCGTGACCCCGCAGGAACCGGCCGCTCCGCCACGCGGAGACGCCGAGGTGCACGAGCAGCAGCAGGTTGAGACCGAGCGCGGCGATCTTGTTGGGGCTGGTGCCGAACTGCGCGATCCGCGTGAGCATCGCGGTCAGCATGACGGCGTCGACCGCGATGGCCACCCCGAGCAGCACCAGCTGGAGCCAGTCGGCCAGCGTGGGCGGTGYGAGCGCGTCGCGGGCCGAGATCGAGTAGAGGAGCAGGGCCAGGACCAGCACGAGGATGGCGTCCATCAGGATCAGCAGGTCGCGGTTCACCTCGACCAGGCCGCCGGACAGGGTCAGCGCCACGAGGACGGCCACGAGCATGACGATGGTCAGCGGCGTGAAGATCCGGGTCAGCACGGGCGCGATGTTCTCGACGACGTCCTGCTTGGCCTCGACCAGCCAGGCGGCGACGACGAGGGCGCCCGGGACGGCGAACGGCATCACCCACTCCGCGATCACCGGACCGGGGTCGACACCCACGAGCTGCAGCACCCCGGCGGTGAGGCCGACGAGGACCCCGCCACCCAGCGCGAGCAGCGTGAAGTAGATCGCGAGCTCGCCCGTGAACCGGACGAAGTCCATCCGCCGGCCGTCGGATCGCCAGGAGCCCGCGACGTAGGCGAGCCCCACCAGGAGCCAGAGGACGACGGGGGCATGGATGATCGCCAGCATCTCGGTCGAGCCCCCGGACGTGAACGGGTACACGTTGAGGGCGACGGCGAGCACGGCGAACGGCACGGCGATCGCCGCCACGGTCCGCGGTCCCGCCTGGCGCTTCCACGCGAGGTACGCGATGAGGAACGGAGCCACGAGCAGGCCGACGTTGCGGGCGAACGCGCCCTCGCCGTCGATCCAGGAGAGGCCGGCCTTCACCGCGACGCCCGCACCGACCGCGAGCGCGAGCACCACCGTGAGCTCGCGCCACCGGGGTGCGGGTGAGCCTGAGGAGTCGTCGGGGACGAGCGCGAGCTGCTTCCACAGCCGGTCCGAGTGCTCCCGGGCGTACTCGCGGGAGACGGCGTCCAGGTTGCCGAGGCGCTTGATCGCGACGAGGAACGCCTCGTCGTCGTCGAGCCCGGTCGCGCGCAGGTCGGCCACCTGGCCGCGGAGGTGGTCCTCGAGCTCGTCCACGTCGGCCGACGAGATGACCTGACGCCGGTGGACGTAGCCGCGCCAGCGGTCGACCTGGGCCTCGAGCTCGTCGCCGTGCGCCATCACGCCCACCCCTCCGCGACGGTGGTGGGCCGCGGTGCCGACTCCCAGACCTGCCGGAGCGCGTCCGCGACGACGGTCCACTGCGCGTGCCGTTCGGCGAGCGCCGCCCGGCCGGTCGAGGTGATCGCGTAGTGCTTGCGGCGTCGACCCGCCTCGGACGTGCCCCAGGACGACGAGACGTGGCCGAGCCGCTCGAGCCGGTGCAGGAGCGGGTAGAGCATGCCGTCCGTCCACTGCATGCGCCCGCCGGAGAGCTCGCCGACGCGCTTGAGGATCGCGTAGCCGTAGAGGTCGCCGTCCGCGAGGATCCCGAGCACGAGCGGTGTCGCCGAGGCGGCGACCAGGTCCTTGTCGATGCGCACGACGTCTCCTCTACCTTGATGTGCTAGGTATCGAACCCTAGCGGCTCTAGGTATGGCAACACGGCTCACCGTCGGATGGACGCAGGCAACGTGTTCGGCCGGATCGTCCTCACACCCGGATGACGACCTTGGCGGACTGACTCTCTCGGCCCTGTCGCCGGGGGACCGGCGGCTCTACGGTGGGGACGTCCGCACGGACGATGCGGCGGCACGCCGGGGCAGCCACCCGGCACTCGCACTGGAGTGGCGATGTCATCGACGACACCCGGGATGCGGGTCCAGGAATCCAGCCCGATCGCCCCACGCGCCGTCCGCACGATCCTCGTCGTCGTCCTTGCGGCGACCCTCTTGCTCCTGGGGTGGGCCGTCCGCGACTCGCGGGCCAAGGCCGGCTACCAGGACGCCTTCGAGTCCGGAGGCGTCGCCGCGGTGGTCGAGCACGCTGCCGACCGGGGCGACCGTGCGACGCAGGTCCCGGGCGGGGTCCAGGCGCCGTACGGCTGCTACCTCGCCGACGGCGAGGTGTACCCGGGCCTCACGCTCGACCAGTGCCGCGACGAGGCCGCCGCGCACGTCGCGGGGGCGGTCGGCTGACCGGTCCGCCCGGGGCCGCGGCAGACGGTGGCCTGGGTATCGTGCCCCGCATGGGTCGACGAGCGTGGGCGGCGTGGCGGGCCCGTCCCGCGGGCGTCCGCGACGCGTGGGTGACCGGTGCGCTCGTCCTCGTCGCAGGCATCCTGCTCGCGCGCGGCCGCGGGGACGTGGACCCTGTCGTGGCGACCTTCGTCGTTCTCGGGACTGCATCGCTCGCGTGGCGGCGCACCGCCCCGTTCGTCACGCTGGCCGGCAGCGGGGTCGCCCTCGGGGTGACCACCGCGCTGAGCGGACCTGGGTCGGGCGCGCTCGCTGCGGTACTCATCGCCGTGTACAGCGCGGTCGCGTGGGATCGCCGTCTCGCGGGGACCGTGGCGGCCGCCGTCGACGTGGTGGTCGTCGCGGTCGTCGACGCCGTGCGCACGGGGGCCTGGTGGGGTGAGGACGTGGTGGTGTCGGCGATGCTCGTGGCGGTCGTGCTGGCAGCCGGTTTCGCGGTCGGCTCCCGGCGGTCCACGCTCGAGGCGGCGAGGGACCGGGTCGAGCGTGCCGAGCGCACCCGTGAGGCGGAGGCGGCCCGGCGGGTTGCCGAGGAGCGACTGAGGATCGCGCGGGAGCTGCACGACGTGCTTGGTCATCACGTCGCGGTGATCGGCGTCCAGGCAGGCGTGGCCGAGACGTTGCTGGTGAGTCGGCCGGAGGCTGCGCGCGCCGCGCTCGAGCACGTGCAGGAGGCGAGCGGGAACGTGCTGACGGAGCTCGCGGCGCTGGTCGAGGTCCTGCGTGAGCCGGGCGACGATCCTGCGACGTCGCCGACACCCGGGCTGGAAGGTCTCGACGGTCTGCTCGAGGACGTGCGGTCCACCGGGCTGGTGGTCGACGTCGCGGCTCGCGGTGCACCCCGTCCGCTCGCGCCGGTCGTCGACCTGACCGCGTTCCGCGTGGTTCAGGAGGCGCTGACGAACGCACACAAGCACGGCGACGGCCGCGCCGAGCTGATCATGACGCACGCGGCGGACGCGCTGACGATCGAGGTCCTGAACGCGTTGGGACCGGAGGTGCCGGGAGGCGGTCGCGGGTACGGTCTCGCCGGGATGCGCGAGCGTGTCGTGTCCGTCGGGGGAACTCTCGACGCCGGCGCGGACGCGCGGACCTTCCGGGTGCGTGCGGTCCTGCCCGTGCTCGCAGTCGGTGCCGGAGACGAAGCGGCTGCGGGGACGCGCCGATGACGATCCGGGTGCTCGTCGCCGACGATCAGGAGCTCATCCGGGCMGGKTTCGCSGCCCTCGTCGGYGCSGCGGACGACATGGAGGTCGTCGGAGAGGCCGCGGACGGCGCCGAGGCTGTCGAGGCGGTGCGCCGGACCCGSCCGGACGTCGTGCTCATGGACATCCGGATGCCGGGCGTCGACGGGATCGCTGCGACGGAGCAGATCGCATCGGACCCGGCGCTGGCAGCGGTCAAGGTGATCGTGCTGACGACCTTCGAGATGGATGAGTACGTCGTCGCGGCCTTGCGCGCCGGGGCCAGCGGATTCCTCGGCAAAGGGGTCCGGCCGGCGGCTCTGCTCGACGGCATCCGGACCGTGGTGGCGGGGGAGTCGTTGCTGTCGCCGAAGGCGACCCGCGCCCTCATCACGCAGGTGCTCGACGCCCCGGTCGGACCGGTCGTCGACGGCTCGGCGTTCGCCGCGCTGACGCCGCGCGAGCGTGAGGTCGTCGACCTCGTCGCGCACGGCCTGAGCAACGACGAGATCGCGGCGCGACTGTTCCTGTCGCCGGTGACGGCCAAGACGCACGTGAACCGCGCGATGACCAAGGTGGGCGCGCGCGACCGGGCGCAGCTCGTCGTGCTCGCCTACCAGGCCGGGCTCGCCGCCGGCTGACGCTCACGGATCACCGGCGATGACGATCGTTGCTGCGCGTACTGCGATCGCAGTACGCGCAGGTGTCTGCGCCTGGACGACGCGGCCGACCCCCTGGGCAGGGCACCGTGGATCACGTCGGAACCGGCACGGTGACGACGAGCGGCAGGCCCTCCGGCGCCTGCATCCATCCCAGGAGCATCACCATGACCGCCGTGGTCACCCCGAGCACGTCACATCCCGCGAGCACCGTGACGGCACCGCCGGACTACCCCTTCTACAACGGTCTGCCGTCGCGCATCAGCGGCGCGGGCTGGGCAGCCATCCTGGCGGCCGTGGCGGCCGGCGTCGCAGCGGACATGTACCTGTCCGTCGGCGGTCCCGACTGGTTCTCGACGCTCGTGCGCGGCCTGGCGTTCGTCGCGATCCCGCTCGTCACGTTCGTCCTGGTCGCTCGCCCCGACTGGCGGGTGATCTTCCGCCGCGTAGGCCGCCGGGAGGTCAAGCTCTGGGTCGGGTTCGCCGCACTCAACGTCGTGATCACCTCGCTCGTCGGCGTCGTGCTCTCGCAGGTGATCGACATGCAGGCGAACCCGATGGGCGACATGCTCGCGCAGGTCAGCGGTGGCGAACGCGTCGCGACGTTCCTGTCGATGGTTCCGCAGCTGTTCGGTGAGGAGCTCTTCACCATCCTCGTCCTCCTCGCGACCATGACCCTGCTGTCCCGGGTCGTCCGGCTCCCTCGGCGGGCCGCGGTCATCGGCGCGACGCTCGTCGCGACGATCGCGTTCGCCGCGATCCACCTGCCCACCTACGGCGGCAACGTCCTGCAGTGCCTCGCCGTCATCGGCGTGGCCCGGGTGGTGCTGCTCATCCCCTTCATCAAGACGAAGAACATCTGGGCGTCGACCGGGGCGCACGTCCTCAACGACTGGACGCTCTTCGCCATCGGGCTCGCAACGGCGGCGGCTCTGGTCTAGCGCCCCTCGCCCGAACCCACCTGTCGGGTCACACGCCCCGTCACACGGGTGCCCGGTCTCCTGGTGCCTCGAGCCCGACGACCGTCGTCGGGCCGAGCACCGGAAGGTACGTGCAATGGCACTGTTCATGGACGCCCACACCATCGAGGGCGGAGTCTCGGCAAGCGACGTCGCGGCCGCCCACCAAGCCGATCTGGCGACGCAGGACGCCTACGGCGTCAGCTACGTGCGGTAC
>NZ_JBFULZ010000053.1:0-22214 GCF_054049635.1 Cellulomonas sp. P5_C6
ACGTTCGACCGGTCCGGGAGCGTCGCCGACGTCCCGGTCCCGACGCTGCTGATCAGCGGCGCGCAAGACGTGGTGACGACGCCGAGGTCGATGCAGTCGCTGGCCGAGCAGCTCCCCAGGGCCATGCACGCCACGATCGGGACCGCCGGCCACCTCGCCGTGCTCGAGGAACCCGCGATCGCCGCGGGCCTCCTGCGCGACCACCTCGCGGGCGACGACGTCGGCGCCCGCGGCATGCGGGTCCGCCKCGAGGTGCTCGGCGACGCCCACGTCGACGCGGCGATCGCCGCGACGACCCCGCAGACGGCCGCCTTCCAGGACTTCCTGACGCGGTACGCCTGGGGCGAGGTCTGGTCGCGCCCCGGTCTGTCCCGGCGGGAGCGGTCGATCGCCACGCTGGCCAGCCTGGTCACCGGCGGCCACCAGGCGGAGCTGCGGATGCACGTGCGCGCCGCCCTGCGCAACGGACTCACCCCGGACGAGGTCGCCGAGGTCGTCCTGCACACCGCGTTGTACGCCGGGCTCCCGCCCGCGAACGCCGCGATGGCGATCGTCCGCGAGGTCGTCGCCGCCAGCGAGAGTCAAGGAGAAGATCATGGACAAGACCGTCGCGACGGCTGACGAGGCCGTCGCCGACATCCCGTCGGGCGCATCGCTCGCGGTGGGCGGCTTCGGCCTGTCCGGCGTGCCCATCGCGCTCATCCGCGCGCTGCTGGCCCACGGGGTCGACGACCTCGAGGTGGTGTCCAACAACTGCGGGGTCGACGGCTGGGGGCTCGGTGAGCTGCTCTCGGCCGGCCGGATCCGCCGGGTGGTGGCCAGCTACATCGGGGAGAACAAGGAGTTCGCGCGGCAGTACCTCGGCGGCGAGGTCGAGGTCGAGCTGACGCCGCAGGGCACGCTGGCCGAGCGGCTGCGCGCGGGCGGCGTCGGCATCCCCGCCTTCTACACGGCGGCCGGGGCCGGCACGGCGGTGTCCGACGGCGGGATGCCGCTGCGCTACGCACCCGACGGCTCGGTGGCGCTGGCCAGCGGACCCAAGGAGCTGCGCCCGTTCGCGGCGTTCGGCCGCACCCGCGAGTACGTGCTCGAGGAGGCCATCACCACGGACTACGGCCTGGTCCGGGCGGCCGTCGGGGACCGGCACGGCAACCTCCGGTTCGAGAAGTCGACCCGCAACTTCAACCCGCTGGCCGGGATGGCGGGCCGGATCACGATCGCGGAGGTCGACCGGCTGGTCGAGCCGGGCGAGCTCGATCCCGACGACATCCACCTGCCCGGCATCTACGTCGACCGCGTCGTGCTGCTCACGCCCGAGCAGTCGGCCGACCTGCCGATCGAGAAGACCACCGTCCGGCCGCGACCCTCCGTGGAGATCTGATGCCGCTCACCCGTGACGAGATGGCCGCCCGCGCCGCCCGCGAGCTCGAGGACGGCTCCTACGTGAACCTGGGCATCGGGCTGCCGACGCTCATCCCCAACCACCTGCCTCCCGGCGTCGAGGTCGTGCTGCACTCCGAGAACGGCATCCTCGGCGTCGGCCCGTACCCGTGGGAGGGCGAGGCGGACCCCAAGCTCATCAACGCGGGCAAGGAGACGGTCACGGTGCTGCCCGGCGCCGCGTACTTCGACTCGTCCGCCAGCTTCGGCATGATCCGCGGCGGCCGCGTCACGCACGCCGTGCTCGGCGCCATGCAGGTCTCCGCCACGGGCGACATCGCCAACTGGGCCGTGCCCGGCAAGATGGTCAAGGGCATGGGCGGGGCGATGGACCTGGTCAACGGCGCGGCCCACGTGCTGGTCGTCATGGAGCACGTGGCCAAGGACGGGTCGGCCAAGATCGTCCAGCAGTGCACGCTGCCGCTGACGGGCCGGTCCTGCGTCGACCGGATCATCACCGACCTGGCCGTCCTGGACGTGACCGACGAGGGTCTGCGGCTCATCGAGCTGGCACCCGGGGTCACCGTGGAGCAGGTGCGCGACGCCACCGGGGCGCCGTTCGACGTCGCGCTGGCGGATCCCGCATGACCGAGCTGCGCGAGGTCGTCCTCTGCGCACCGGTGCGCACACCCGTCGGCCGTTTCGGCGGCGCGCTCGCGCCGCTGGACGCCCGGTCCCTCGCGGTCGCGGTGCTGCGCGGGCTGGTCGACCGGACCGGCCTCGACGTCGCGTCGGTCGACTCCGTCATCGCGGCGCAGGGCTACCCGACCATGGAGTCACCCGCGTTCGGCCGCGTGGCCGGGCTGGACGCCGGCTTCCCCGTCACGACGACCGGCTACCAGCTGGACCGGCGCTGCGGCTCGGGCCTGCAGGCGGTGCTGAACGCCGCGATGGAGGTGCAGACCGGCGTCGCCGACGTGGTCGTGGCCCTCGGCGTCGAGTCCATGTCCAACGCGCCGCTCTACACCGAGCAGGGCCGACGCGGGCTCCCCGCCGGTGGCCTGCTGCTGCACGACGCGCTCGCCCGGGGCCGCGTGACCGTCGGCGGTACCGGCTACCCGACTCCCGACGGCAACGTGGGCACGGCGGAGGTCCTGCGTGCCGAGTACGGGATCAGCCGTCAGGACCAGGACGCACTCGCGCTGCGCTCGCACCAGCGCGCCGTCGCCGCCCAGACCTCCGGGGCCTTCGACGCCGAGATCGTCCCCGTCACCGTGCCGGGCCGCCGCGGGACCGTCGTCGTCGACCGCGACGAGCACCCCCGCGCCGACTCCTCGCTCGAGGCGCTCGCCGCCCTGAGGCCCGTGCTGATCGCCACCGACCCGGACGCCACGGTGACCGCCGGCAACTCCAGCGGCCAGAACGACGCCGCCGCCGCCTGCGTCGTCACCACCCGGGAGCACGCCGACCGCCTGGGCCTGACGCCCGTGCTCCGCCTGCGCTCCTGGGCCGTCGCCGGCGTCGACCCCCGCCGGTTCGGCATCGCCCCGGTCCCCGCCGCGCACCTGGCCCTGGCCCGCGCGGGCGCGACCCTCGACGACGTCGACGTCCTCGAGCTCAACGAGGCCTTCGCGGTCCAGGTGCTCGCCTGCCTGGCCGACTGGGACATCGATCCCGAGGACCCCCGCGTGAACCCCCGCGGCAGCGGCATCTCCCTCGGGCACCCCATCGGCGCCACCGGCCTGCGCATGCTCGCCACGCTCGCGCACGAGCTGCCCGCCCTCGACGGCACCCTCGCGCTGGAGACCATGTGCATCGGGGGCGGCCAGGCCCTCGCGGCGGTGCTCGAGCGCGTCTGACGCCGCGCGAGGACGATGGGGTCGACGTCCACGAGCCGACCCCGGGAGCGACGATGACCCGTCACAGCGTGCACACGGACGACGCGCCCGCCGCCCTGGGCCCGTACAGCCAGGCGATCGTCGCGGGCGGCTTCGTCTTCTGCTCGGGGACCGCGGGGATCGACCCGACGACCGGTGAGATCCCGGAGGGGATCGAGGCCCAGACAGAGCTGGCGCTGCGCAACGTGGCCGCGACCCTCGACGCGGCCGGCTCCTCGATGGCCTACCTGGTCAAGACGACGATCTTCTACGCGGACGTGGCCGACTTCGCCGCGCTCAACGCCGTCTACGCGCGCCACATGCCCGACCCGCCGCCCGCGCGCTCGGCGCCCGGCAACGTGGTGCTGCCCCGCGGGCTGCTCGTCTCGATCGAGGCGATCGCCCTCCTGCCCGAGGCCTGACCGAGGCCGGCGAGGATCGGGGGCGGACAGCCCTCGCGGCGGTGCCCGACCGCGTCTGATGGCCTCTCACGAGCGGGTCGCGGTCGACCACCCGAACGACGAGCCGAACCGTGTGCCCAGTGCGGTGCGCTCCCGCAGCCAGGTCAGGGTCCGCACCTCGAGCTCGCCCTCGGCGCCCGCCTGGACCAGCGGGTAGATGTTCCCGGTCGACGCGAGCGCCCGGTAGGCGGTCTCGGGGTCGGCGAACGTGGTCGCCGCATCGAGGTGGCCGTCGTCGACCGGCGTGAAGCCGGCGCCGGCCAGGGCGGCCGCACGAGCGCCGGGGTCGGCCATGCGCAGGGGGACCGCGGCGAGGTCGTGGGTCACGTACGGCTCGAGCGCGGCGCCCAGCTGGCTCATCGGCCAGGCGAAGTCACCCGCGTCGGTCCAGTAGCCCAGGCCGAGGGTGCCGGACGGGCGCAGGACGCGCCGGGCCTCCACGAGCGCCCCGTCGTCGGCGTACGCGAAGCTGTTCACGCCGACCACGGCGTCGAACGACGCGTCGGGCCACGGCAGTGCCAGCATCGTGCCGTGCCTCAGGTCCGCGTCCGGGACCCGCGCGCGTGCGAGGTCGAGCAGACCTTGCGCGGCGTCGATCCCGGCGCATCGGGCGCCGTGGTCCGAGTACACCGAGAGGCCCAGCCCGGCTCCGCACCCGACGTCCAGCACCCGCATCCCTGGGCGCACCGGGACGGCGGCGGCGAGGGCGTCGTAGAGCGGTCGGAAGTGCGGTTCCATCAGGTCGGCCCAGTCCGAGGCTCGCGCGCTCCAGGCGGTTCCGGCGTCCTCCCAGCCCATGGGTGTCTCCTTCGACACCACCACCCTAGCGGCGGGTCGGAGGACAGCCTGATCGCTCGGAAACATCGCTATTGACTCGTGTCACTTGCGGCAATAACGTGGGCCCCGCGAGAGCGCCCGATCACCGCGATCGCCTGTGTCGACAGTGTTGTCCACCCACCGCGCTCGGCGCCGAGCGCCCTTCTCGAGCACTCCCGAGCTGCTCGACACGCGCCATGCCGACGACGTCCGGCGCCCCTGTGGCGCGCCCGCCGACGGCCCGGCGCCGCGACCGATCACCCACGTCCATCCCCGAAGAGGTGCATCGCCATGCCCACGCCCCACTCCCCCGCGCGCCGCCGTCGGCTGTCGCGCCTCGCGCTCGTCGCCGCCGGCCTCGCCGCGCTCGCGGTCGTCGGCGCCGGCCCCGCCACCGCCGCCGTGCCACCCACCCCGTCCGGCTGGACCCAGCAGTTCGCCGACGACTTCAGCGGCGCCGCGAACACGGGCGTCAGCACGTCGAGCTGGCTCTACGACCTGGGCACCGGCTACCCGGGCGGCCCCTCGGGCTGGGGCACCGGCGAGATCGAGACCATGACGAACAGCACCGCGAACGTCTACCAGGACGGCGCCGGGCACCTGGCGATCAAGCCGATCCGCGACGGGTCCGGGAACTGGACCAGCGGTCGCATCGAGACGCAGCGCACCGACTTCGCCGCGCCCGCCGGCGGCAAGCTGCGGTTCGAGGCCTCGCTCCAGCAGCCGAACGTCACCGGGGCCGCGGCCGCCGGGTACTGGCCGGCCTTCTGGTCGCTCGGCTCCGCGGCACGCGGGACGGCCGCCTCCGGATGGCCCGGCATCGGCGAGATCGACATCATGGAGGACATCAACGGGCGGAGCTCGGAGTTCGCCACGCTGCACTGCGGCGTCTCCCCCGGCGGCCCGTGCAACGAGACCACGGGCATCGGCAGCGGCGAGCGGGCCTGCGCCGGCTGCCAGACCGGGTTCCACACGTACGCGATGGAGCAGGACCGCAGCGTCTCCCCCGAGCAGATCCRGTTCTACCTCGACGGCGCCACCTTCTTCACGATCAACGCCAACCAGGTCGACGCCACGACCTGGAACAACGCCACCCACCACGGCTTCTTCCCGATCCTCGACGTGGCCATCGGCGGCGGGTTCCCCGCGGCGTTCGGCGGCGGTCCCACCAGCGCGACCCAGTCGGGCGTGCCGATGCTCGTCGACTACGTCGCGGTCTACACCTCGGGCGGCGGCACCACGACGCCCCCGCCGGCGTCGGGCGGTTCCCTGACCAACGCGAACGGCCTCTGCCTGGACAACAACGCCCAGAGCACCGCCAACGGCAACACGATCCAGATCTGGGGCTGCAACGGCAGCGTCGCGCAGAAGTGGACCTTCGTGCAGGCCGGCACCACGTTGCACGTCCAGGGCAAGTGCCTCGACATCGCGGCCGGCGGCACCGCCAACGGCACCAAGGTCCAGCTCTGGGACTGCAACGGCACGGGCGCCCAGGTCTGGATCCCGCAGAACGGCGGCTACTACAACCCGCAGTCGAACAAGTGCCTCGACGACCCCGCCGCCTCCACGACCGCCGGCACGCAGGTCCAGATCTGGGACTGCAACGCCAGCAGCGCCCAGAGGTGGACCCTGCACAGCTGACGTGAGGCCGTCCGGCGCGGGCTCCACCCCGTGCCGGACGGCGTCAGGGGCCCGCAGTGATCGCCGCGAGCAGCTCCGGCACGTCCACCAGGGCCACCCGGATCGCTGCGTCGCTGCAGCCGTACGGCAGGACGAGCGTGGCGCCGTGCAGCAGGGCGCCGCACGAGTAGACGACGTTCGGCACGTAGCCGTCGCGCTCGTCGGCCGACGGGACGAGCAACGGGGTGGCCAGGCTGCCCAGGACCTGGCGCGGGTCGTCGAGGTCGAGCAGCATGGCGCCGATGCTGTAGAGCCGCATCGGGCCGACGCCGTGCGTGAGCACCAGCCAGCCGGCCGCCGTCTCGATCGGCGACCCGCAGTTGCCCGCCTGGATGATCTCCCAGGCGCGGTCGGGGGCGCTGAGGGTGCCGAGGTCGTCCCAGTGCCGCAGGTCGCTGGAGCCGGCCAGCGAGTTGCTCTCCCGGTCCCAGCGCGACAGGGCGAGGTACTGCCCGCCCACCCGCCGCGGGAACAGCGCCATGCCCTTGTTCTTCGCGCCCGGGCCGGTGAGCCGGCTCAYGCGGAACGTCGTGAAGTCGTCSGTSKCSAGCAGGTGCGGCGCRACSGACTCCCCGTCGAAGGCCGTGTAGGTSCCSAGGTAGCTGCGTCGGCCGTCCGCGCCCTCGACCTCGACCAGGCGCAGGTCCTCGATGCCGTGGCGCTCGGCAGGGCTGGACGGCAGCAGCACCCGGGAGTCGATCGCGCTGCCCGGCGGGAACGCGACCGTGTACGTGCAGGCGGCGAGCCACTCCAGGCGGGGGCTGCCCTCGACGGACACTCGGGCAAAGGTCGCCGGCAGGGCACGCAGCAGCGCGTCGGCCTCCTCGTGGTCGCCGCCGAGCTCGCCGTTCTGGAGCCGGAGGTCGTCCCGCGAGTGCACGGTCGGCTGGTCGCGGGGCACCGTGGTCGTCGGCCCCGGGACGTCGAACGTGACCTTGTCGGCCCCGTCGACGACCCCGGTGCGCAGCTCGACGCAGGAGATGTGCCCCTCCCCGACGCCGCGCACGCTCATGACGAACCGCGTACTCCCGGCCGGGAGCCCGGACTGGTCGGGGTGGGCGACGAGGGACGGGTTGAACAGCGCCGCCGACTCGATCGCGTACTCCTGGCTCATGCACGCGCCGATGAGCCGGCGGCGTTCGAGGGAGAGCTGCCCGGCGTCCTCGATGTGCTGCTCGACCAGGGCGAAGCGCTCGTCGAGGAGCCCGACCAGGTCGTCGTACCGGGTGCTGAACCACGTGAGGACGTCGATCAGCGCCGCGTCCACCTCGGCGTCGGGCAGCGCCAGCAGCCGCGCGAGGACGACGGCCCGCCGCGAGACGCCCGCGCCGTGGATCTCCTCGCCGGGCAGGAACGGGGTGCTGACCACCCGGGTCGCGTCGGGCCGGAGCACGTGGTCCGTGCGGCGGACGAGCGTCACGCGACTGCTTGCACGAGCGCGAGCCGCCCGAGCTGCAGGGTCGACAGCGCCGCCAACGTCGACTCGGCACCCTGGTTCTGGTTGACCCCGAGCGCGTGCAGGCCGTCGCTCCCGCCGCCGGAGACGTCGTCGTAGAGCACCATCCCGGTGTCGTTGTCGCCCAGGAACCAGCCGACGCACCGGTCGAGGTACGTGAGCCAGACCTCGTGCCGCGTCGCCCGGAAAGCGCGCCAGCACGCCTCGGCCAGGGCCGCGACCTCGATGGGCTGCTGGTCGAATCCGGGACGCTCGTCGCCCTCCACCCGTCCGCCCACCGGGGTCATGGAGAGGTGTCCGTCGTGCGTCTCCTGCGCGACGAGCCAGTGCAGGAGGTCCAGGCCGGCGCGCAGCGTGTCCTCGTCGCCGAGCGCCGTGCCGATGGCGACGAGCGCCTCGGGCAGGACGGCGTTGGCGTAGCTCAGGCGGGCGTCCGGCCACGGCCACGACGGATCCGTCGGCTGCGCGAGCAGGGTCCGGGCGTCCGCCAGCATCCCGAGGGCCGCGCGGCTCCCGGGTTGCAGCTCGAGCACCTCGGCCGCGCCGAGCGCCGCGTACGCCATCGCGTGCCACCAGGGCGAACGCCTCTGCAGACCGACCCCGGCCGCATCGAGGGCGGCGCGGCGCACGCGGGGGTCGCCGGTCGCGCGCGCCGCGGTGCCGAGGGCCCACAGCGCCCGGCCCCAGTGGTCCTCGACCGTCGCGCAGTCGGTCCAGCGGCCGGTCTGGTCGCGCCGGTTGTGGAACCGCCCGAGACCGTCCTGGGCGAACAGGGTGAACCGCAGGTACGTCTCCGTCAGGGCCTCGACCTCGGGCGTCGGCCGCGGCTGCCGCGTGGTGACGACGAGCCCCCGGGCGACGTCGTCCAGGCAGTAGCCGTGCTCGGGCCGGGGCTCGGTGAGCAGGGCGTGCTCGAACAGCCCGATCGGGGTGCTCAGGTGCACGAGGTGGTCGAAGACCGGCTCGGGGTACATCAGGCGACCGACAGCGAGCGCGTGTGCAGCAGGCCGGCGCCGAGGCCCACGTACTGCTCGGCCACCGCGGTCCACAGCAGGCTCGGCGCCACGGCGCGGGAGGCGGCCGCCATCGAGCGCGCGAGACCGGGCTCCGTGAGCACGCGGCGCAGCGCGTCCCGGATCGCCGCGGGGTCGCGGCGCGGGACCAGGATCCCGGCGCCGCCGGACAGCAGCTCCACGGCGTGCGGGAAGGCGGTGGAGACCACGGGCTTGCCCGCGACCACGGCCTCGGTGAGCACGCCGGAGGTCACCTGGTCCGGGGAGTCGTACGGCAGGAGCACGACGTCGGCCGACCGCACGATGCGCTGCAGCGTCGGGACGTCGAGGTACCGGGCGTCGAACTGCACCATCGACCCGATGCCCAGGCGGTCGACCACGCGCTCGAGACGGTGGCGGTACGCCTCGCCGTCGCGCTCGAGGACCTTCGGGTGGGTCTCGCCGACGATCCGGTACGTGGGCCGCGGGTGCAGGTCGCCCAGGCCCGCGAGCGCCTCCAGCGCCCACTCGATGCCCTTGCCCTCGCCCAGCAGCCCCCACGTCAGCACGGTGGGTGCCGTGCGCGGCGGGGTGACGGTCTCGTCCGGCCCGCGGTTGTCTCGCGCGCCGTGCGCGATCACGGTGACCGACGCGGGGTCGACGTCCCAGCCCTCGATCAGCCGCTGCCGCCCGGCCTCGGTCATGGTCACGGTCACGGACGACGCGGCGACGACCCTGGCCAGCACCTCGTGCTGGTGCGGCGTCGGGTGCGCGAGGACGGTGTGCAGGACCGTGATGACGGGCACGCGCAGGCGCGCCAGGACGTCGAGCACGTCGGCGCCGTCACGCCCGCCGAAGATCCCGTACTCGTGCTGGACAAGCGCGACGTCGCACGCGTTGAGCGCCGCCGCGGCGGCCCGAGCCTCGTCCGGGGCACCGGTCACCAGCTGGTGGGTGACGAGCGGCACGGCGGGCTGCAGGTCGTCGACGACCCGGACGACCGACACCTCCGCGCCGGCCTCGACCAGGTGGGTGGCCAGTGCCGACGAGAACGTGGCCAGGCCGCACTGCGTGGGGGGGAAGGTGGAGAGGACGCCGAATCTGATGGCCACGGAGGCCCTTCGCGCTGGTGATGCTTCGCAGCGGAGTGCGCTACCGACCTCGGGCGGGGCCTGATCGACATCCCCGGGCGTCCTGACCCGCTGGAACCTGTCCGCAGCCGGGCCTGGCACCGCGTGGCTAGGCTACCAGTCGCGGTCGGGAGCCTTCCGGGACCTTCCGCCGCGCCAGCCGTGGAGGCACCCCGTCAAGATCGCCGTGCTCGCCTCGATAGCGCACCGGACGCCACCCCGCTCGTACGGTCCCTGGGAGCAGGTGGCGTCGACTCTCGCCGAGGGCCTGGTCGCCCGCGGCCACGACGTCACCCTGTTCGCGACGGCCGACTCGCAGACCGCCGCCCACCTGCACGCCGAGGCGCCGACGGGCTACGAGGAGGACCCGACGATCGACGTCAAGGTGTGCGAGTCGCTGCACATCGCGGCGGTCTTCGAGCGGGCGGCGCAGTTCGACGTGATCTCCAACCAGTTCGACTTCCTGCCGCTGACGTACAGCCGGCTGACGCCGACGCCCGTCGTGACGACGATCCACGGGTTCTCGTCGGAGCGCATCGTGCGCGTGTACCGCGCCTACGACGACATCGCCCACTACGTGTCGATCAGCGACTCCGACCGGCACCCGGACCTCACCTACGACGCGACGATCCACCACGGCCTGGACCTGTCGCAGTTCACCCCCGGCGCCGGCGACGGCGGCTACCTGCTCTTCCTCGGCCGCATCCACCCGGACAAGGGCACGCACCTCGCCATCGAGGTCGCCCGACGCTCCGCGCTGCCGCTGGTGATCGCCGGCGTCGTGCACGACGAGCCGTACTTCCGGACGCTGGTCGAGCCGCACGTCGATGGCTCGCGGGTGCGTTTCGTCGGCTCGGTGGGGCCCGCCGAGCGCGACCGGCTGCTCGGGGGCGCAGCCGCCCTGCTGCACCTCATCGACTTCGAGGAGCCGTTCGGTCTGTCGGTCGCCGAGGCGCTGGCGGCGGGCACCCCGGTCGTCGCGACGCGGCGGGGCTCGATGCCCGAGCTCGTCCGCGACGGCGTGACCGGCTTCCTGGTCGCCGACGAGGACGACGCCGTCGCGGCCGTCGGCCGGCTGTCGACGATCGACCGGCTCGCCTGCCGGCGCGAGGCCGAGACCCGGTTCAGCGCGGATCGCATGGTCGACGACTACGAACGGCTCTTCGCGTCCATCTCCGACCGGGCCACATCGCGCGAGCGGTGACACAGTGGCGGTATGGCCCCGACCGGAGCGGCTCGGGGCCACGGCGGACGCCACCCCCGACGCCCCGCCTCCGGCACGGCACCAGCACCACCGAGGAACACGCCATGACTGACGAGTACACAGAACCTGAGACCACCGACGCGACCAAGATCCGGGCCGACGGGCTCCCGGCGACGCCGGACGTCCCCGACGTCACCACGGACGCGGAGAAGATCGAGGCCGACGGGCTCCGCGGCCCCGGCACCGGCACCCACGTGCACACCACCGAGGCCGAGGAGATCGAGTCCGACGGCCTGCGCGGCCCCGGGACGGGCACCCACGTGCACACCACCGAGGCGGAGCGGATCGAGTCCGACAAGCTGCGCTGACCCCACCCGTCGAGGGCCGCGCCGGGCGACCGGCGCGGCCCTCGGCATGCCGGGTGGCGCCGGCGCACCCGTGACGCATGATGACGGCAGGGGCATCGCGCGGAGCTCAGACGGAGGCAGCCGTGGACATCCACCTCATCACCGACGACGGCGTGCGCGAGGGCACCGTCGACGAGCTCCCCGAGCTGCTCACCGGGCGGCACGGCATCGTGTGGGTCGACATCCCGCAGTGGGACGCGCAGGCCGCCGACGTCCTGACCAACGTGTTCGGGATGCACCCGCTGGCCGTGCACGACTGCGAGGTGCGCAACCGGCTGCCCAAGCTGCACGCCTACCCGAGCTCGCTGTTCCTGGTCCTGCACGCCCCCGAGCGCGGCACCGCCGGCCACGTCCACCACGTGGAGCTGGACCGCCTGATCGGGCCGCGCTACCTGGTCACCGTGCACGGTCCGGTCAACCCGGCGGTCGCGCCCGACGTCCCCCTGCGGGACACCCGGGAGGTGCTCGAGCGCATCCGGTCCGGGCGCCTGAAGCCCCGCACGTCCTTCGACATCTCGCACGCGATCGTCTCGGCGCTGACGCGCCGCATGGAGAAGTTCGTCGAGGAGCTCACGGCCAACGTCTGGGACCTGGAGCGCCGCGTCACCGACGGCGCGTACGACGACCCCGAGAAGTTCCTCGACGAGATGTTCCGCGTCCGGCACGGCCTGCTGGCCGTCAAGACGATCGCCGCGCAGACGGCAGAGATCTACCGCCGACTCGTCGGGCTGCCCCGCGCCGTGCCCGAGGAGAGCCGGCACCTGGTCGCCGACCTGGTCTCCCAGTTCGACCGCATCGCGGGGCTGGCCGGCGAGGAGAAGGACTACCTCCAGGGCGTGATCGAGTTCTACCGGACCCGGACGGAGACCAAGATGACGATCGCCGCCGAGCGGCTCGCCGTCATCGCGGTGGTGACGCTGCCCATCACGGCCCTCGCGTCGGTGCTCGGCATGAACATGATCGTGAACAGCCACACGGTCCCGATCCCGTTGAGCATCGCCCTGACGGTCATGGTCGCGATGTCCGCCGGCCTGCTGTGGTGGGCCAAGCGACAGGGCTGGTGGTGACCCGGGAGTCAACGCGCCCGTCACTCGTTCGAGGTGTCGATGTCACCCGAGGGGGGTACCGTGCCCGCTGCACCGCAACCCGGTGCAGAACCGACAGCACGGGAGGACTCCGGCATGGGTATCAACGTCCTGCAGCGCGGCAGAGGCCGGGCGGGTCTACGGGTGGGCACGGTGGGGGCAGCCACGGTGCTCGTCGTCGCCCTCGCCTCACCGGCGATGGCCGGCAACGGGCACGGGAACGGCGGGTCGAAGGACTTCCGCCTCACGGTCATGGGCACCACGGACCTGCACGGCAGCGCCCTGAACTGGGACTACTTCAAGAACGCCGAGTACGACGACAGCGCCCACAACGACGTGGGCCTGGCCAAGGTCTCCACCCTGGTGAACCAGGTCCGCGCGGACCGCGGGGACCGCAACACGCTCCTGATCGACGCGGGCGACACCATCCAGGGGACCTCGCTGGCGTACTACTACGCCAAGGTCGAGCCGATCTCGACGCAGGTCGAGCACCCGATGGCGGCCGCGATGAACGCGATCGGCTATGACGCCGCCGCGGTCGGCAACCACGAGTTCAACTACGGCATCCCCTACCTGCGCACCTTCGAGAAGCAGCTGGACTTCCCGCTGCTGGCGGCGAACGCGCTCGACGACGGCACGGGCAAGCCCGCGTTCAAGCCGTACGTCATCAAGACGGTCAAGCCCGCGCACGGCAAGCCGATCCAGGTCGGCATCCTCGGACTGACCAACCCCGGCATCGCGATCTGGGACAAGGCGAACGTCGAGGGCAAGATGCACTTCGACGGGCTGGTCGAGCAGGCCAAGAAGTACGTGCCCGAGATGAAGCGCGCGGGGGCCGACGTGGTCATCGTGGCCGCCCACTCGGGTGCCGACACCTCGTCGTCGTACGGCGACACGCTGCCGTTCCCCGAGAACGCCTCGACGCTGGTGGCGCAGCAGGTGCCGGGCATCGACGCCATCCTCGTGGGCCACGCGCACCAGGAGATCGCCTCCCGGACCGTCACCAACACGCAGACCGGCAAGCCGGTCGTGCTGTCCGAGCCTCTGAAGTGGGGTGAGCGGCTGTCGGTCTTCGACATCGACCTGTCGTTCGCCCGCGGCCACTGGGCGGTGCAGTCGGTGGGCGCCCAGGTGCTCAACTCGAACACCGTCCCGGAGGACCCGAAGATCGTCAGCCTGCTCCAGGCCGACCACCAGAAGGTCGTCGACTACGTCAACGGCGTGATCGGCACGTCCACCGAGGCCATGTCGGCCGCCACCGCACGGTACGAGGACACGGCGGCGCTCGACTTCATCAACTACGTGCAGGCGGGCGCGGTGAAGGCCGAGCTCACGGGGGCCGACGCGGCGCTGCCGGTGCTGTCCATCGCGGCGCCGTTCAACAAGGACGCGGCGATCCCCCAGGGCGACGTCTCCGTGCGGGACATCGCCGGGCTGTACATCTACGACAACACGCTGCTGGGCATCAAGCTYACGGGCGCGCAGGTCAAGGCGTACCTGGAGAAGTCGGCGGAGTACTTCAAGCCGGCCGCGACGCCGGGCACGTACGCCGCGGCGGACCTCACCAACGCGGTCACCCCGACGGCGCCCAACGGGACGCCCGACTACAACTACGACGTCATGGGCGGCCTCGACCAGCCGCTGACCTACGACATCGACCTGGCGCAGCCCGTCGGCAGCCGGGTCACGGGGCTCGCCTACGGCGGCGTCCCCGTGACGGACGCCCAGGAGTTCGTCGTCGCCATCAACAACTACCGGCAGTCGGGCGGTGGCAACTTCCCTGGCGTGGTCGGTGCACCGGTCGTCTACAACCGGCAGGTGGAGATCCGGCAGCTGCTCATCGACTGGGTGACCGCCAACCAGGTCATCGACCCGACGGCGTTCTCGTCGACCAACCCCGACTGGCAGCTGACGTCCGGCGGCACGCCGCTGACCGTCACGCCGTAGCACCGCACAYGGGCGCCGCACCTCACGGGGTGCGGCGCCCGTGCCGTGTCACGCCCGCGCCACGGCCGCCCGGCCCGCCTCGAGCCGKGCGATCGGTACGCGGAAGGGCGAGCAGGACACGTAGTCGAGCCCCACGTCGTGGAAGAAGTGGATCGACTCCGGGTCTCCGCCGTGCTCGCCGCACACCCCCAGGTGCAGGCCCGGCTTCGTCGCGCGACCGCCCTCGACGCCCGCGCGCACCAGCGCGCCGACCCCGTCGGCGTCCAGCGTCTCGAACGGGGAGATCGTCAGCACGCCGTTCTGCAGGTAGTCCGCGAAGAAGGCGCCCTCGACGTCGTCGCGCGAGAACCCCCACGTGGTCTGCGTGAGGTCGTTGGTGCCGAACGAGAAGAAGTCGGCCTCCTCGGCGATCCGGTGCGCGGTCAGCGCCGCACGCGGCAGCTCGATCATGCAGCCGATCGGCACGTCCAGGGGGACGCCCGACTCCTCCGACACCTGCGCGAGCACCCGCTCGGCCTCCTCGCGGACCAGCTGCAGCTCCCGCACCGAGCCCACCAGCGGCACCATGATCTCGGGCCGCGGGTCCCGCCCCGCCTGACGCAGCTGCACGGTGGCCTCGGCGATCGCCCGCACCTGCAGGGCGAACAGGCCCGGCAGCGTGAGCCCGAGGCGGACCCCGCGCAGCCCCAGCATCGGGTTCTGCTCGTGCATCCGCCGGACGGCGGCGAGGACCTTCACGTCCTGCGGGTCGGGCTCGGCCGCGACCGCGACCCGCACCGCGAGCTCCGTGAGGTCCGGCAGGAACTCGTGCAGCGGCGGGTCGATGAGGCGGATGGTCGTCGGCAACCCGTCCATCGCCTCGAGCAGGCCCACGAAGTCCTCGCGCTGCATGGGGAGCAACGTGTCGAGGGCGGCCTGCCGGGCGTCGTCGGTGTCCGCGAGCACGAGCCGCTCGATGTACTGGCGCCGCTCCCCCAGGAACTGGTGCTCGGTGCGGCACAGGCCGACGCCCTCGGCCCCGCGGTCGCGGGCCCGTCGGGCATCGACAGCGGTGTCGGCGTTGGTGCGCACCTCCATCCGGCGGACCGAGTCGGCGTGGCGCAGCACGCGGTCGACCGCCGTCACCAGCGCCCTCGCCTCCGGGTCACCCGCGGCCGCGAGCCCGGCGTCCAGCCCGTCGGAGACGTAGACCATGACGGGCGAGTCCACCACCGGGACGGACCCGCGGAACACCTCGCCCGTGGAGCCGTCGATCGCGATCGTGTCCCCGGCGTGCAGCACCTGGTCGCGGACGCGGACCTCCCCGAGGACCGGGTCGACCAGGAGCTCCTCGGCGCCGACCACGGCGCACGTGCCCATCCCGCGGGCGACGACGGCCGCGTGCGAGGTCTTGCCGCCGCGCGCGGTCAGCACCCCGTCGGCGACGATCATGCCCTGCAGGTCGTCGGGGTTGGTCTCGCGCCGGACCAGGATGACGTGCGCGCCGGCGGCGGTCCGCTCGAGCGCCTGGGCGTTGTCCAGCACGATCTCGCCGACGGCCGCACCCGGGGACGCCGGCAGCGCCCGCGTCAGCAGCTGCTTCGCGGCGGTGGCGTCGAACTGCGGGAACAGCAGCTGGCTGAGCTTGTCGCCGGTGCACCGCGTGATCGCCTCGTCCATCGTGATGAGGCTCTCGTCCACCAGCTCGGTGGCGATCCGGAAGGCCGCGGCGGCGGTGCGCTTGCCCACCCGGGTCTGCAGCAGCCACAACCGGCCGCGCTCGATCGTGAACTCGATGTCGCACAGGTCCCGGAAGTGCGTCTCGAGGCGCCGCATGGCCTGGCGCAGCTCGCCGTACGACACCGGGTCGAGCAGCTCCAGCTCCGCCAGCGGCAGCGTGTTCCGGATCCCCGCGACGACGTCCTCCCCCTGCGCGTTGGGCAGGTAGTCGCCGTAGACCCCGGACTCGCCGGTGGACGGGTCCCGCGTGAAGCAGACGCCCGTGCCGGAGGACTCGCCAAGGTTGCCGAACACCATGCTCACCACGTTGACGGCCGTGCCCAGGTCGTTCGGGATGCGCTCGCGGCGGCGGTAGAGCCTCGCGCGGTCGGTGTTCCACGAGTCGAGGACCGCCTCGATCGCCATGTCGAGCTGCTCGCGCGGGTGCTGCGGGAACTCCCGGCCGGTCTGCTCGACGACGATGTCCTTGAACGTCTGCACCAGCACCTGCAGATCCTGCGCGCCGAGGTCGACGTCCGTCGCGGCACCGACCGCGGTCTTGCGCTCGTCAAGCGCCGCCGCGAACAGGTCGGAGTCGATGCCCAGCACTGTCTTGCCGAACATCTGGATGAGCCGACGGTAGGAGTCCCACGCGAACCGCTCGTCACCCGAGAACTCGGTGAGCCCTTTCACGGACGCGTCGTTGAGCCCGATGTTGAGCACCGTCTCCATCATCCCGGGCATGGAGAACTTGGCGCCGGACCGCACCGACACCAGCAGCGGCTCGTGGAAGTCGCCCAGCCGCCGGCCGATCGTGTCCTCGATCTCTCGTACCGCGAGCGTCACCTCGACCCGCAGCTCGGGCGGGACGCGCCCGTCGCGCATGTACGCCCGGCACGCCTCGGTCGTGATGGTGAACCCCGGCGGCACGGGCAGGTCGAGGTTGGTCATCTCCGCCAGGTTGGCGCCCTTGCCACCCAGCAGATCCTTCTGGTCCTTGTCGCCGTCGCTGAAGCGGGAGACGTAGCTGGCCATGTCGGGCTCCTTCATCCAGGGCGGGATTGTGCGCTTCCTTCAGCATCCGGCCCCGCCTGGCCCGGATTCAACGATTTGCGCGCGCAAAGAACAGCTGTTCTTGCTCTACTGTCAACGCCATGGCGATGAGCTCCCCCCGACCCGTCATCGACCTGCCCGCGGACCCGCGCGGGTCGGCGACGCCCGGCAGCCAGCTGCTCATGCTCGGCCGGCGCATCCGTCACGCGCGGACCGAGCGCGGGCTGACGCTCGACGAGCTCGGTCGCCAGGTGGGCAGCACGGCGAGCCAGCTCTCCCTCGTCGAGAACGGCCGGCGCGAACCACGCCTGAGCCTGCTGCAGTCCCTCGCGGACGCGCTGGGCACCACCACGACGGACCTCCTCGACACCACGCCTCCGTCGCGCCGCGCGGCGCTCGAGATCCAGCTCGACCAGGCCCAGGGCTCCGTCGCGTACGCGGCGCTCGGGCTGCCGGCCGTACGGGCGGCCAAGAACCTGCCGACCGAGGCGCTCGAGGCGCTCGTCGGCCTGCACCGCGAGCTGGCCCGGCGGGACGACGCCGCCATCGCGACGCCCGAGGAGGCCCGCCGCGCCACGACGGCCCTGCGCCTGTGGATGCGCGAGCGGAACAACCACCTGCCCGAGATCGAGGAGGCGGCCGAGGACCTGGTCCGGCGGGCCGGCTACACCACGGGTGCCCTCACGCACAGCGCGGTCGCGCAGATGGCCGCGGACCTCGGGTTCTCGCTGCTGCACGTCGACGACCTGCCGCACTCGACGCGCACCGTCACGGACCTGGCCAACGGCCGGATCTACCTGCCCCCGGCCTCGATCCCCGGTGGGCACGGCCTGCGCTCGCTCGCCCTGCAGGCGATCGCCCACCGCGTGCTCGACCACTCCACGCCGCGCAGCTACGCCGACTTCCTGCGCCAGCGCGTCGAGATCACGTACTTCGCGGCCGCGTGCCTCATGCCCAGCACGGCAGCGGTGGCCCATCTCAGCGCGGCGAAGAAGCGCAAGGAGCTCGCGGTCGAGGACTTCCGGGACGCGTTCGGCGTGACGCACGAGGCCGCCGCCCAGCGCCTCACCAACCTGCTCACCGAGCACCTCGACATCCGCCTGCACTTCGTCCGCGTCGCCGACGACGGCACGCTGTTCAAGGGCTACGAGAACGACGCGGTCCGGTTCCCCGCCGACGGCACCGGCGCGATCGAGGGCCAGGTCGTGTGCCGCGAGTGGGCCGCCCGGTCGGCGTTCACCCGCCGGAACCGGGCCACGGAGTACTACCAGTACACCGACACGCCGGAGGGCACCTTCTGGTGCACCACGCAGACCGGCTCCACCTCGGCGGGCGGCTTCTCCATCACGGTCGGCGTGCCGTTCACCGCGGCCAAGTGGTTCCGCGGCCGGGACACGTCGACCCGACGCGTGTCCCGCTGCCCGGACCCCTCCTGCTGCCGGCAGGCCGACCCCGCGCTCGCCGCCCGGTGGGCACCCCACGCCTGGCCGAGCGCGGCCGTGCACGCGCACGTGCTCTCCCCGCTGCCCACCGGATCGTTCCCCGGCGTCGAGGACGCCGAGGTCTACGCGTTCCTCGACCGGCACGCCGGTGGCCACACGGCGGCCCCGACGGGTGCACAGTGACCTCATGGCGGTGATCCGGGTGTTCGTGCTGGACGACCACGAGGTCGTGCGCCAGGGGCTGCTGCGCCTGATCGACGCGGACCCGCAGATGACGGTCGTCGGCGAGGCCGCGACAGCGCAGGAGGCGCTCGCCCGGATCCCGCACGCCGACGCCGACGTCGCGCTCCTCGACGTGCGGCTGCCCGACGGCAGCGGCGTGGAGGTCTGCCGCGAGCTGGCGTCGTCGGCATCGCGGGTCCGCTGCCTCATGCTCACCTCCTACGAGGACGACGAGGCGCTCCTCGCCTCGATCACCGCCGGCGCGGCCGGCTACGTGCTCAAGGAGATCCGCGGGCCCCAGCTCCTCGACTCCATCCGGCTGGTCGCTGCCGGGCGGGACCTGCTCGATCCCGCCACCACGCGTCACGTCCTCGAGAGACTGCGGGAGTCACGGCGGCACGACGCCCGGCTCGACCTGCTCACCGCGCAGGAGAGCGCCGTGCTCGACCTCATCGGCGAAGGGCTGACCAACCGGGAGATCGCGGACCGCATGTTCCTGGCGGAGAAGACCGTGAAGAACTACATCTCGAGCCTGCTGGCCAAGATCGAGGTCCGCGGGCGGACGCAGGCGGCGCTCTTCATCGCGGAGCAGCACCGCCAGCATCCGACACCCCCGGGGATCAGCGAGTCGTCGCCCTGAGCTGACCGGGGTCGATCGGACGCAGCCCCAGCAGCAGGCCGGTGAGACCGATCCCCCAGGCGCGCGCCCTGTCCTCCTCGCCGTCGCGCAGGGGCCCCTTGATCCCCGTGACCCAGAAGCTCTCCGCCTCGGCGGCGACCTGGAACCCGGCACGGCTCAGCACCCGCCAGGCGCCGACCGCGGCCGAACCGGGCACGTGCGGGCTGTGGATCCGGGTGTCGAACGTCGCCGCGTGGACCGGCCGGTCGGGCGGCTCGAGCGCCGAGAGCCACTCCCGCACGCCCACCGACAGCTCGGCCGCCGGCGCGCCCGCCTGCACCTGGGCGTCCGCCCGCGTGGCCGGCCTGCTCATGCCGAACGCCTGGGTCGGGGCACCGACCACCAGCAGCTCGAGCTCGGGCGGCAGCCGCAGCGGCGCGGCGCCGACCTCGAGGAGGGCGACGTCCTGCATCCGGCTGAACATCCCCTCCCAGACGGCCTTCGCGACCCGACCCGTGTTCCCGAACGACGACTCGTACACCACCAGCGCTCGCATCGTCCCCACCTCCTCGTGCGTCTCGTCCGTCTTGTCCGTCTCGTGACAGCTCCAGGATTCGGCGGCACGAACCTGCTGCCCAGGGCCGAAGGGCCCTGATGCACCGTGGGGTCGTACGGCGCACCTATGCTCCGTGCATGCGGTCGGACGGGAGTGGCACGGAGCACGACGACCGGCTCGAGGAGCTGCTGGGCGCGGTCGTGTCCGTGTCCGAGGACCTCGACATCGCGACAGTTCTCGAGCGGCTCGTCGCGGCCGGGTGCCGGCTGACCGGGGCCCGTTACGGTGCCCTCGGGGTGCTGGCTGAGCACGGCGGGCTGCAGGAGTTCGTGCACCGGGGCATCGACGACGAGACGGCCCGGCTCATCGGCCACCTGCCCGAGGGCAAGGGCGTCCTCGGGCACATCGTGACGAGCCCGCACCCGCTCCGTCTGCACGACCTCGCGGACCACCCCTCGTCGGTCGGCTTCCCCGCGCACCACCCCCCGATGCACACGTTCCTCGGCGTGCCCGTGCGCGACCGCGGCGCGGTGTTCGGCAACCTCTACCTCACCGACAAGGTGGACGCCGACGGCGCCGGGGTCGACTTCACGGCCCGCGACGAGCAGGTCGCCGTCGCCCTGGCCGCGACCGCCGGCGTGGCGCTCGGGCACGGGCGCGCCTACCGCCAGGCGCGCGACCACGAGCGATGGCTCGAGACGGCGGCGGCCACCACGACGCTCCTCACCAGCGGCCGGCCGAAGGACGAGGCCGTGCCGGCGGTGCTCGCCCTCGTGCGGGAGCGCGCCGGGGCGACGGCGTCGACCCTGTACGGGCTCGACGACGAGCTGCCGCTCCCCCTCGCCGAGGACCTCACGGGCCCGTCGCCCGTCCTGCGTCGGGTGGACGGCGCCGAGGTCGACCAGCCCGGCCCGACGTGGGTGCTCGCCCTCCCCCTGCGCAGCGGCGAGCGCTGGGTCGGCGCCCTGGCGGTCCTCTGGCCCGAGGGCGAACCGCCGGCGGAGCCGCAGCTGGACCTGTCGAGCCTCGCGGGCTTCGGGGAGCAGCTGGCGCTGGCCCTCGACGTGGCGGACGCGCAGGCCGACCGCGCGCGGCTCGCGGTGCTGGAGGAGCGCGAGCGGATCGCGCGGGACCTGCACGACATKGTCATCCAGCGGCTGTTCGCGATCGGGCTCGACGTGCAGGGTGCCGCGCAGGACGCCGTGCGGCCCGAGGTCGCCCGACGGCTCGAGGGCGCCGTCGACGACCTCGACGAGACCATCAAGGACGTGCGCACCACGATCTTCCGGCTCGGCGCCCGGGGCGGCACCACCGGCACGGGGCTGCGGCACCGGATCGACGCCGAGGTGGTGAACTCGCGCCACAGCCTGGGCTTCCTCCCGCGCCTGCGTACCGACGGCGTCACCGCGACGGTCCCGGACGACATCGCCGAGGACGCCGTCGCGGTGGTCCGCGAGGCCCTGTCCAACGTCGCCCGTCACGCCCACGCCCACGAGGTCGTCGTCCGCATCGACGTCGGCCTGGACCTGCTGGTCGAGGTGCAGGACGACGGGATCGGGATCCCGGCCGACGTCCCCGCGCGCAGCGGCCTGGCCAACCTCGAGCAGCGCGCGACCCGGCGCGGCGGCGCCCTGCACGTGGTCGCGCTGGACCAGGGCGGCAGCCACCTCCAGTGGTCGGTGCCACTGGGCTGAGGGCCGTCAGCCCTTGTCGTGCACCACGAGCACCGGGCCGGTGGCCTCCCGCACGACCGCGCTGCTGATCGATCCGAGCAGCATCCCGCGGAAGCCCCCCAGGCCCCGCGACCCGACGACCACGAGCGCCGCGCCGCGGCCGAGGCCGACGAGCGCGTCGGCCGGGTGGTCGTCCACGAGGGCCAGCCTGACGTCCAGGCCGGCGTTCTCCTCCCGGAGCGCCTCGGCCACCACCTGGGCGGCCTTGTGGGTCGGGTCGTTCTCGTCGCCGGTCGCCAGCGGCGGCACGCTCCCGCTGCCGAACGGGTCTGGAATCGTCGGGCGGGCGTGCACGACGAGGAGCGGACGCCCGCGCATCCACGCCTCGCGCGCGGCGACGTGCGCCGCGGCCAGCGAGGCCGACGAGCCGTCGACCCCCACCACGACGGACGCGTCCGGCAGCAGCGGGTGCCCGGCGTCGGCACGGACCACCGCGACCGCGCAGCGCGCGTGGGC
>NZ_JBFULZ010000054.1:0-21625 GCF_054049635.1 Cellulomonas sp. P5_C6
GCGGTGCTGTGGGCAGAGGCGCGGTGTGCGCGGCGAAGGCCGGTGCCTGCGGCGCGGGCTCGACCGCGGCGGGCGTCGGGTAGGTGCTCGTCAGAGGCTGGGCGACGACCGGCTGGTCAACAGCCGGGGGGTCAACGACCGCACCGGGCGGCGTCGGCTCACCGTCCACCGCAGACGCCTCGACGCCCGTCTCCTCCACGCGCCCCGGCTCCGCCGCGGGTGCGCCCACCGTCTCGTCGCGCTGCTGCTCGTCCATGGTCCTGCCCTCCTCGGCGGCACCCGGGGTGGTGCCGACAAGGATCAGGTAACTCGGGCGAGCCGGGAGATCGCTGGTATCAACCCGTGCGCAACCTGTGGAATCTCATCCGGCCGCGAGGACGTCCGAGAGCGAGTACGAGACGGGCTCCTCGAGCTGCGCGTACGTGCACGACGACGGGTCGCGGTCGGGGCGCCAGCGGCGGAACTGCGCGGTGTGCCGGAAGCGGTCGCCCTCCATGTGGTCGTACGCGACCTCGACCACCAGAGTGGGTGAGAGTGGGACGAACGACAGGTCCTTGCCCGCCGACCAGCGGCTCCCCGCCGCCTCGCGGGGGGTCCTGCTCAAGGCTGAGTAGTCCCACGGGTGTCCCTCCAGAGGCACCACGAGGGGCGCGAGCTCCGTCACCAGCTCACGGCGTCGCGCCATCGGGAACGACGCCGCGACGCCCACGGACGCGAGCGTTCCGTCGTCGTTGTACAGCCCCAGCAGCAGCGACCCGACGGCATCGTCCCCGGACTTGTGCGGGCGGTAACCGGCGACCACGCAGTCGGCGGTGCGCTCGTGCTTGATCTTCTGCATGGTCCGCTTGCCGGGCTCGTACAGGCCGGCCGGGTCCTTGGCGACGATGCCGTCGAGACCCGCGCCCTCGAACCTCGAGAACCAGTCGGTCGCCACGTCGAGCGACGAGGTCTGCGCGGTCACCGAGACGGGACCCGAGCCGGAGACGAGCGTCTCCAGAACCGCACGACGCTCAGCGAAGGGTCGCGACGTCAGGTCGTCGTCCCCCAGCGCCAGGACGTCGAACAGCACCAGAAGCGCGGGCGTCTCGACGGAGAGCAGCCGCACCCGCGACTCCGCGGGGTGCACGCGCTGCAGCAGTGCCTCGAAGTCGAGGCCGGAATGACGTGACGACGGCACGATGATCTCGCCGTCGACGACGCACCGTTCCGGCAAGAACGACAGAACAGCCTCGACGACTTCCGGGAAGTACCGCTGCATCGGCTTCGTGTTCCGGGAGCCGATCTCCACGGAGTCCCCGTCGCGGAACACGATGGCTCGGAAGCCGTCCCACTTGGGCTCGTAGAGCTTTCCTGAGGGGATCGTGGGCACCGACTTGGCGAGCATCGGGTCCACGGGCGGCATCACCGGCAGCGTCATACAGGAAGTCTTACCAGCCCCCGCCGCCACCGCCTCCGACGCCACCGCCGGAGAAGCCGCCCGAGAACCCGGATCCACCGGACGTCCCGGGGGTCGGCGCCGAGAGGGACTCGGTCGCGATCGAGGAGAAACGGTCCAGCGAGGAGGCGAACGCGGTCGCCCAGTAGATGTTGGCGCCGGGGTAGTACCCGCCGACGTACCAGCCGGGCTGCGACACGGCGCGGCCCTGCGCGGCGAGCTCGGCGAACACCCGCGCCCACCGGTCGGCCAGGCCGAACACGATGGCGTAGGGCAGGTACAGGCTGAAGATGTCCTCGCCCTCCTCGAACTTGAGCTGGTTCGCCTCGGCCGTCGCCAGGTACCGGCGGAAGCCCAGCGACTGCGCCAGCACCGCCGTCCCGTTCTCGGTGCGTGCCGGCGCCGCCTTGGCCAGCGCGGCCACGAGGAGCCCGATGAGACCGATCGCGATGGGCACCAGCGCCAGGCCGCGGACGGAGGCGCCGGAGGCGAACACGAAGAACGTGAGGCCGGCGCCGATGACGACCAGCACGATCCCCGCGGCACGCCACAGCGAGCGCACCGACTTCGGGTTGGACCGGAACCAGCCGGTGCCGGTGACGTGGTCGTAGAGGCCGTCCTGCACCTTGGCCATCGACGCCGCGAAGGTGGTGCGCAGGTCCGACAGCTTCACGGTCGTCGACCCGGAGAAGATCTCCCGCAGCAGGGTGTCCTCGAACGGCAGCAGCGAGCCGTCGCGGTTCTTCAGCTGCACCAGGGTCCAGTCCTTGGCCTTCTTGCGGGGGTCGGACCGCGGCACCTCCTCGATGCGCAGCCAGCCGCGCACGGCGAGGTCGACCAGGGTCGCGGTGACGTCGACGGGGTCGGCGCTCTCGTCGAGGAGCGTGCCCATCTCCCCCGGCCGCACGCCCTCGGGCGGCTGGAACTGCACGGAGACCACCTGGCGACGATCGCGGAAGCCCGACATCGTGCCCGGCTGGTTGTCGGCCGGCCGCAGGCCCGGAGTCAGGCCGAGGTAGGCGCGGTCCCGGCCGACGCGGCGCACCCGCACGATCGCGACGATGGTGCCAGCGATGAGCACGAGCAGCGCGACGATGCCCAGCGGCGACACCGGCTGCACGGGGCCCAGCGGGTCCGGCTTGCCGACGAGGATCGGCTCGACCCCGGGGAACGTGCCGGCCGGCCAGCCCGTGACCGTCGAGAACTCCGACCCGACGGGGACGAGGTCCTGCGTGAAGGTCGACGACGATCCGTCGAACGCCGACGACGTGCACGGGTCGGTGGAGCCGTTGGGGCCCGCGAAGCAGACGGCACCCTCGACGGCGGCGGGACCGGTGACCTGGACCGACAGGCCGCCCAGCGGGATCTCCCAGCCGGCGCCGATGACGTTCCAGTACAGCTCGTCGCCGGAGTGCTGGGCGTTCGCGGGGTTGACCAGCCCGTCGACCGTGTACTCGACGTGATAGGTCTGCGCGCCGGAGACGTTGTCGATGTCGGGGTCGCCGATGCGCAGGATCAGCGCGTTGTCGTTCTCCTCGCGATTCACCTGCGCGGGCGCCCCGGTGGACGACGAAGCGGAGATCTCGGAGTACCGGAACGCGCGGTCCTGCGAGTCGTCGTAGTAGACCCTCGTCGGCAGGGTCAGGAACGGGCCGTGACCGGGCTCGTCGCCGAAGTCGAAGTCGAAGTCGAGCGCGACCTGCATGACGCCGTCGGCACTCAAGACAGCTGTGACGTCGTACCGCGTGATCTCGCGGCCGGACGACTGGTCGGGCGCGGCAGAGGCCGGGACCGCAGCGACGACGACGAGGAAGAGGGCGAGGAAGAGCGCCCGCAGCGTCCTCACAGGTCGCGCTTCTCGCGGATCGCCCGGTTGGCCTCGAGGTTGTCCTGCCTCTCGCGCAGCGCCTGCCGCTTGTCCCACTCGCGCTTGCCGCGGGCCAGGGCGATCTCGACCTTGGCGCGCCCGTCGAGGAAGTACAGGGACAGCGGGATGATCGTCTGGCCCTTCTCGCGCGTGCGGGACTCCAGGCGGTCGATCTCCTGGCGGTGCAGCAGCAGCTTGCGCTTGCGGCGGGGCGCGTGGTTGGTCCAGGTGCCCTGCGAGTACTCGGGGATGTGCACGCCCTCGAGCCACAGCTCGTGGTTGGTCACCTCGCACCAGCCGTCCACCAGCGACGCCCGGCCCAGGCGCAGGGCCTTGACCTCGGTGCCGCTGAGCACCAGGCCGGCCTCGAACACGTCCTCGATGACGTAGTCGTGCCGGGCCTTGCGGTTCGAGGCGACGACCTTGCGCCCGATCTCCTTGGCCACCGTCGTCGAACCCCGTTCCTGCAATGAAAGTGAATGGTGCTCGACGAGACTACCCGTCCGACGCCAGCCGAAATCAGAGGCCCAGCAGCGGCCGCGGGTTCGTCGTCGCGCCGTTCACGTACACCTCGAAGTGCAGGTGGCAGGCCGCCGAGGTCCCCGTGTTGCCGGAGTGCCCGATCAGCTGACCCTGCTCGACGTGCTGGCCGGCGCCGACCGCGAAGCTGGTGAGGTGGTTGTACGACGCCGACAGGGCGTTGCCGTTGACGAACCCGCTGTCGATCATCACCTGGTTGCCGAAGCCGAACCGCTGCTTGGCCCACGTCACCGTGCCGGCGCGGCCGGCGTAGATCGGGGTGTTGCAGTAGGTGCGCAGGTCGATGCCGGCGTGCAGGCGGACGTAGTGCAGCGTCGGGTGCATGCGCATCCCGTACTCGGACGTCACGTAGATCGGGTTGACGCTGGTCGGGTTGGCGAACAGCGCGGTGCCGATGGGGCCGGCCGGGCCGTGGGGGTTGCCGGCGGCGGCGTCGCGAGCCTTCTGCGCCGCGATGGCCGCCTGGAGCTCGGCCTGCACGGCCGCGGCCTCGGCGTCGGCCTGCGCCAGCTGCGCCTCGAGGGCGGCCTTCTGGGCGTCGAGCGCCTGCTGCTGGCTGACCTGCTGCGCGAGCAGGTTGTCCAGCGCGGCCTTCGCGGCTGCGGCCGCCGTCTTCGCCGCGTCGGCCTCGACCACCTTCTGGTCGGCCGCGGCCTTGAGCTCGGTGATCTTGTCCTTCACCGCGMCCAGSCGGGCCTCSGCGTTCTTGTTCGCGGACTCGGYSGCCTTGAGGTCGTCGAGGATCTGCGCCTGCGTGCGCAGCGCGGTCGACATCAACCCGTAGCGCTGCACGAAGTCGTCGGTGCTCTGCGCGTCGAGGATGACGTCGACGCCCGAGACCCCGCCGCCGCCCTTGTACGCCTCGCGGGCCATCTGCCCGATCGCCGCGCGCATCTGCTTGGCGTGGTCGGCGTCCGCCGTGATGGTGGTGGAGATGGTCGCCTGCTGGTCCGTCGCGTCCTGCAGCCGCGCCGCGATGATCGCCGCCTCGCGCTGTGCCTTCTCCAGCGCCGCGTTCGCCGCGTCGAGGCTGGCCTGCGCGGCGGGGATCCGCGCCTGCGTGTCCGCCAGCTGCAGGGCGAGCGCCTGGATGTTCGCGTCGACGCCCTCCATCGCGGCCTCGGTGTCGTCGCGCGCCTTGGCGACGGCTGCCTTGTGCGCCTCGGCGGCCTTGCGGCGGTCGTCGATGCTGTCGGCGCTGGCGGGCGCGGCGAAGAACGCGGTGAGCAGCAGGGCGAGGACGACGAGGAACGCGGGCATCCGGAGGCGGCGCATCATCACACCTTCGTGTAGCGGCTGAGGGTGACCAGCGACGAGATCGCGGCGAGCAGGATGGCGACCCCGATGAGGATCGGCGCGACGGCCAGCACGTCGGCGGTGCTCACATACGGGATCCAGCCCACGGACGCGCCMAGCCAGTCGGTGACCAGGTACTCGACGCCCAGCCAGAGCCCGCCGACGGCGAGCAGCGCGCCGACGGTCGCGGCGATCGCGCCCTCGAGCATGAACGGCAGCTGGATGAACACGGTCGACGCCCCGACCAGGCGCATGATCCCGGTCTCACGGCGGCGGCTCAGCGCCGACAGGCGGATCGTCGTCGTGATCAGCAGCACCGCGGCCAGCAGCATCACGAGCGCGAGGCCACCGGCCAGCAGCGTCGCGTTGTTGAGGACGGTGAACAGCTTGTCGAACAGCCGCTGCTGGTCCTTGACCTCCTCGACGCCGGGCCGGCCCGACACCACGTCGGCGACGACCTGGTACTGCTTCGGGTCCGTCAGCTTGATCCGGTAGGACGAGTTCATGTCGTCCTCGGTCGCCGCCGAGGCCCAGAACTGGTCCTTGAACTGCTTCTGGAACGCCGCGTAGGCCTGCTGCTTGGTCTCCGTGTAGATCTTCTCCACGTACGGCTTGACCTCGGGCGACGCGAGCGCCGCCTGGATGTCGGCCTTCTGATCGTCGGTGACCTCGCCGCTCGCGCACGTCGGCTGGTCCGAGTTCTGCGGGCAGAGGAAGACGGAGACCTCGACCTTGTCGTACCAGTCGTCCTTCATCTTGCCGATCTGCGTCTGCAGCAGGGCGGCCGAGCCGACGAACGTGAGCGACACGAAGGTCACGAGGATGACCGAGATGGTCATCGACAGGTTGCGCCGAAGACCGAGCCCGATCTCGCTGAGGATGAACTGGAGGCGCATCAGCGGTCCGAGCCGTAGACGCCGCGGGACTGGTCGCGCACCAGGTCACCCATGGACAGCTCGATGACGCGCTTGCGCATCTGGTCGACGATCTCGTCGTCGTGCGTCGCCATGACCACGGTGGTGCCCGTGCGGTTGATCCGGTCGAGCAGGCGCATGATCCCCAGGGACGTGGTCGGGTCGAGGTTTCCCGTGGGCTCGTCGCACAGCAGGATGTTCGGGCGGTTGACGAACGCGCGCGCGATGGCCACGCGCTGCTGCTCGCCACCGGACAGCTCGTGCGGGCGGCGCTTCTCCTTGCCGGCCAGGCCGACCATCTCGAGCGTGTCCGGCACGGTGGTGAGGATGTGGTGGCGCGGCTTGCCGATGACCTGCAGCGCGAACGCCACGTTCTCGAACACGGTCTTGTTGGGCAGCAGGCGGAAGTCCTGGAACACCGCACCGATGTGGCGGCGCAGCGTCGGCACCTTCCACGACGACAGGGTGCCCAGCTCCTTGCCGGCGACGAAGACGCGCCCGGCCGAGGCCCGCTCCTCGCGGAGCACGAGCCGCAGGAAGGTCGACTTGCCGGAGCCCGAGGCGCCGACGAGGAAGACGAACTCGCCCCGCTCGACATCCAGGGACACGCGGTCCAGCGCCGGTCGGGCGCCGCGCGCGTAGACCTTGGTGACGTTCTCGAATCTGATCACGATGCTCGCGGGCCAGGTTTCGGGGACGGACGGGGTACAGCGCTGGCCTCGTCGAGAGTAGGCAGCGGACAGGGGGTCACCGGACGGTGACACGCCGACGCTTGCCTGTGAGAACCCTGCCGTGGGTGCTTTGGTGCAGAATGTCTGGCCTTCAGGTCCCCGACAGGGCCTGGGGCTCCTCCTCGGACCGGGCGTCCAGCGTGCCCGCCGGGTCCTCGAGCACGTCGGCGAAAGCCACCTCCGCGCCACCTACCAGCTGCGCGTCCGACCCGAGGTCGGACCGCACCAGGAGCGCCTGCTCCCGCATCGGCCCGAGTGCCCGCGAGTACGACGCCGCGAGCGTCGGCTCCATCGTCGGATAGAGCGCACCGAGCGTCCCGCCGAGCACGACCACTCGCGGGTTGAACAGGTTGACCAGGCTGGCCAGCCCGAGGCCCACCCACTCCCCCGTCTTGCGCACGCCCGCGATGCTGCGCCGGTTGCCGATGGCGACGTCGCTCAGCACGTCCTCGATGTCCGACTCCCGCGGGTCCCGGCCGACCGCGCGGATGATCGCCGCGTCGCCGATCTCGGCCTCCCAGCACCCGCGCGCCCCGCACGAGCAGACGCGCCCGCCGGGCTTCACGACGAGGTGGCCGACCTCTCCGGCGTAGCCGCCGGCGCCCTTGAGCAGCTCGCCGTCGACGACGACCCCGCCACCGACGCCGACCTCCCCGCGGACGTACAGGACGTCCTGCGCACCGCGCGCGGCACCCCGCAGGTACTCCGCGACGACGCCGAGGTCGCCGTCGTTGCCGACGGCGACCGGGTACTCGTGATCCGTGGCCGTGCGGAGCAGCTCCGCGAACGGCACCTCGTGCCAGCCCAGCGGGGGCGACCGGCGCACGAGCCCGTCGGGCTGCCGCACGCTGCCCGGCACCGACACCACCAGCCCGAGGCACACCGACCCCGGCGCGGCCTTGGCCTGCATCTCCCTGGCCAGCGTCGCGATGAGCTCGACCACCGCCGGGACGTCGTGCGGCGACGAGCTGTGCAGCCGCCGGCGGACCTGCAGCATGTAGCCGCCCAGCCCGACGCGCGCTGCCCCGACGCTCGACGGCGTCACGTCGAACGCGAGCACGTGCACGCTGGTGCTGACCGGCTCCACCACGTTGGACGGCCGGCCCTTGCCCGTGACGACGCCGGGTCGCTCACGCACCAGGCCGAGCTTGACCAGCTCGGAGGTGAGCGACCCGACGGTCGACCGGTTGAAGCCCGTGGTGGCCACCAGGTCCGACCGCGTCGACGGACCGTGGAAGTGCAGCAGCCGCAGGACGGCCGAGAGGTTGGCCCTTCTGACGTCGTCCTGCGCAGCCGCGTCGGCGCGCCGGACCGGCGGACCAGCGCCGAGCCGCACCAGCAGCCTCCCTCAGGTTGTTACACGCGGCCCGTGGTTGTGGCTCGTCGACGAGAGATCGCGTCGACGGCCGCAGCAGCGGCGAGCACTGAGCCCGTGACAACGTACTTGATGCCGGGCGAGTACCCGAGAAGTGCCATGCCGTTGTCGATGACCGCGATGACCGCACCACCGATGAGCGCGTCGATGATCCGGCCCTTGCCACCGAAGAGCGACGTGCCACCGATGACGGCCGCGCCCACGGCGTAGAGCAGGACGTTCGAGCCGCCCGCGTTCGGGTCCACCGACGTCGCGCGCGACGCCGCCAGCACACCGGCCACGGCCGCCATCGTCGAGCAGATCATGAAGCACGCGGTCCGGACGGCCTTGACGTTGATGCCCGCCCGGCGCGTGGCCTCGGCATTGCCACCGACCGCGTAGATGTGCCGGCCGAACGCCGTCCGCGTCAGCACGAAGCCGAGGCCGAGCGCGAGGAGGACGATGAGCGGGACGACGATCGGCACGCCGATGATCGACGCGCGCAGCGGGTTGAGGCTGCGCTCCTGGTTGAGGATCGCGACCATGCCCAGCACGACGACGCCCAGGGCGACCATCTTGATCACGACCATGCCGAGCGGGGCCGCGAGCAGCCCGCGCTTGCGGCGCAGCTGCCAGGTGCGCAGGCTCGAGATGGCGTAGGCCAGCACCGCGATGATCCCGAGGGCCCAGCCCAGGAGCGGCGGGACGTTCTTGTTCTGCAAGGCGATGATCACGGGGTCGGTGATCGAGATGTTGCCGCCCGACCCGATGATGAGCAGCACCACGCCCTGGAGTGCCAAGAACATGGCGAGCGTGATGATGAAGGACGGGATGCCGATCCGGGCGACCAGCGTGCCGAGGAGCGTGCCGACGACCAGACCGGTCAGCAGTGCCGCGATCAGCGCCACGTACCAGGACCAGTGGTACACCGTGAGGCCCGTGGCCAGCACGGCGCCGCAGACCCCTGACGTGAAGCCCGCCGACAGGTCGATCTCGCCGAGCAGCAGGACGAACACGAGGCCCATCGCGATCGTCACGACGACCGCGCCCTGCTGGAACAGGTTGGCGATGTTCCCGATCGACGGGAAGGTGTTGGGCTTGAGGATCACGAACACCGCGAGGAGCACGACGAGCGCGAGGATGGCCGGCAGCGACCCCATGTCGCCGCCCCGCACCTTGCTGACGTAGTTGCCGACCGACTCGCTGAAGGTGGGCTGCTCGACCGAGCCGGCCAGCAGCGACGGCGCCGTCTGCGCCGGGGGAACCGTGGACGTGCTCATGCGGAGGTGCTCCCGTTCGTGGTCGGCGCATCGGTGGTCGTCGGTGCGGCGGTCACCGCGCGCTCCGGCGCATCGGGCGAGATCCGCGGCGCCACCTGCCCCGGCGCGAGGCCGGCGGAACCGCTGGTGATGAGCTCGATGATGTCGGTGCGCGAGGTGTCCTTGGTACGCACCTGAGCGGCCGTCTGGCCCAGGTAGAGCACGTTGATGGAGTCCGCGACCTCGAAGACGTCGTTCATGTTGTGCGAGACCAGGACGACTGCCAGGCCGGCGTCGGCAAGCCGGCGCACCAGCTGCAGCACCTGCTCGGTCTGGGCGACGCCCAGCGCTGCCGTCGGCTCGTCGAGGATGACCAGCTTGGAGTTCCACAGCACGGCACGCGCGATCGCGACCGTCTGCCGCTGCCCGCCGGAGAGGCTGGCCACGTGCTGCCGGATCGACCGGACGGTCCGCACCGAGAGGCCCGCGAGCACCTCGGCGGCACGGGTCTCCATGGCCGACTCGTCGAGCCGGAAGCCCTTCTTGATCTCCCGGCCCAGGAACATGTTGTGGACGATGTCGAGGTTGTCGCAGAGCGCGAGGTCCTGGTAGACGACCTCGATCCCCAGGTCGTTCGAGTCCGCCGGCGACGAGATGTGGGCCGGGGCGCCCTGGAACAGGACGTCGCCCGCGTCGAACGGGTAGATCCCCGCGACGCACTTGATCATCGTCGACTTGCCGGCGCCGTTGTCCCCCACCAGCGCCGTGACCTCACCGGCCCGGGCGACCAGGTCGACGCCGCGCAGCGCGTGCACCGCGCCGAAGTTCTTGCGGCCGCCCCGGACCTCGAGCGTCGGTGGAGGGGCCAGGTCGGGTGCGGCATACGCTGCTTGTGTCATCGTCCACCTCGTCTGGTCGATCGGTTCACCCCGCGTCGTCGCGGGTCTGTGCGGGTCGGCTCGCGTCGCTGCGGCCTTGTCGTGCGTCGTGCGTGGCTTTCGTGTCCGTCGGCGTGTTCCGCCTCCGGACGCCAGGCTGGGGCCGGCCGCTTGCGCGGACCGGCCCCGCCTGGTCAACGGGGCCCGAGGGCCCCGTCGTCGTGCGTCAGGAGATGCCGGCCTCAGCGCACTTGGCCGCGAAGTCGGCGGTGCAGACGTTCTCCTTGGTGGTGTAGCCGTCGGCGATGACGTCCTTGACGTTGTCGAAGTAGATCGCCTCGGGGTCGAGGAGAACTGCCGCGACCGTCTTGCCGGACTCGGAGTCGTCGACCGTGCCGGTCGCGAGACTGGCCGTGTCCTGGCCCTTGGCAGCAGCCACGGCCAGAGCGGCGGCCGCGTCGGCCTCCTTCTTGACGGCCTTGTAGACGGTCATGCACTGGTCGCCCGCAAGGATGTTCTGCAGGCCCTGGTCCGTCGCGTCCTGACCGGTCACCGGGATGGTGCCGTTCACGCCGTTCTTCTTCAGGATGGCGATCGCGGCGTTGCCGAGACCGTCGTTGGCCGCCAGCACGCCGTCGATCTTGCCGGCCTGCTCGGTGTACATCTGCTCGAAGATCGTGCCGGCCTGCTGGTTGTCCCAGTCAGGAACGGCCTGGTCCGCGACCACGGTGTACTCGCCGCTGGTGGTCTTCTTCTGCAGGGCAGCCACAGCGCCGGCCTTGAACAGCGTGGCGTTGTTGTCCGTCGGCGAGCCGTTGAGGAAGGCGATGTTCGCCGTCGTCTTGCCGGCGTCGTCGAGGCACTTCTGCAGGCCCTCGCCCTGGAGCTGGCCGACCTTGGTGTTGTCGAACGACACGTAGAAGTCCGCGCCGCCGCCCAGCGTCAGCCGGTCGTAGTCGATCGTCGCGATGCCCTGGGCCTGAGCCTTCTGCAGCACCGCCTTGCCCGACCCGGAGTCCAGGTTGACGATCATGAGGACGTTGACGCCGCTCGTGATCATCTGGTCCGCGATCGTCTGGAACTGGGTCTTGTCACMCTGGGCGTTCTGGATGTCGTAGTCGACGCCCGCGGCCTCGAAGGCCTCCTTCAAGTACTTGGCGTCGGCGGTCTCCCACCGGGCCGAGGACTTCGTGTCAGGAAGGATGACGCCGACCTTCGGCGCCGGCCCTTCGCTGCTTCCGCCGCTTGCCGTGTCGCTGCCGCTGGGCGTGTCGTTGCTTCCGCAACCTGCCAGCAGCAAGCCGGAGGCCGTGACAGCCGCCATCGCCAGAACCATGCTTCGTCGCATCGTGCTCCCTCTCGTGACGACGCCCCGTTGCGCTCGTCTCCACCCGGCGCTTYCGGGCGCTAGGACTATGTTGCGGGCCACAACATATGACCGGCGCAGGTCTCTCACAAGGTCAGACGCATTTTCCGTGGTCAAACTGTGACCTTGCAGGCTCAACAAGCGCTTTCCGCGGCGCCGGATTCGCTCGCCTGGGGGAATCATGTTCGGGCCCGCAACAATCCCTGTGCAACGGCTGAGCGGCGGTGGCTCGTCCGGGAGGTCCGCACGTTCGGGCGTCGGGGCGACCGATCCTGCGGACGTCGGTTGGCTGATCGAGCGGCCCCAGGACCGATCTGCGGACGTCGGCGGGTGGTTCGGGGGACGTCCGCAGATTCGAGCGTCCTGGCGACCGATCCTGCGGACGTCCGGGGGGCTGTTGGCGACGTCCGCACATTCGAGCGTCCCTGCGACGGATGTTGCGGACGCCAGCGGGGTGCTCGGAGACGTCCGAGCTTGTGCGGCCCATAGCCACCACGTGCTCGGACGCTGCGACGAGCTACTCAGGGGACGTCCGAGCAAGTACGGGCACTGACCCGCTTGTGCTCGGACGTTGCGGCGAGGCGCGCCGGACGTCCGCGTAGGAGCGGGTCCTGACCCTCATGAGCTCGGACGTTGCGCCGCGGCGGGCCGGCTTCCGGCGGGAGTCGCCGGTCTTGCTCGGGCTGCGGCGTCAGGCGTCGGCGGACTCGGCCGAGCGGCGCCAGCGGATGCCGGCCTCGATGAAGTCGTCGATGTCGCCGTCGAACACGGCGGCGGGGTTGCCCACCTCGTGCTCGGTGCGCAGGTCCTTGACCATCTGGTACGGCTGCAGCACGTAGGAGCGCATCTGGTCGCCCCAGCTCGCCTTGACGTCGCCAGCCAGCGCCTTCTTCTTGGCGTCCTCCTCGGCCTTGCGGACCAGGAGCAGGCGGGACTGCAGCACGCGGAGTGCGGCGGCACGGTTCTGGATCTGGGACTTCTCGTTCTGCATCGACACGACGATCCCGGTCGGGATGTGCGTCATGCGCACCGCGGAGTCGGTCGTATTGACGGACTGACCACCGGGGCCCGACGAGCGGAACACGTCGACCTTGATCTCCGACTCGGGGATGTCGACGGAGTCGTTGGACTCGATGAGCGGGATGACCTCGACGGCCGCGAAGCTGGTCTGGCGTCGGCCCTGGTTGTCGAACGGCGAGATGCGGACCAGGCGGTGCGTGCCGGCCTCGACCGACAGGTTCCCGAAGGCGTACGGCACCTTGACCTCGAACGTCGCGGACTTCAGGCCGGCCTCCTCCGCGTAGGAGGTGTCGAGCACGGTCGTCGGGTAGCCGTGCCGCTCGGCCCAGCGCAGGTACATGCGCAGCAGCATCTCGGCGAAGTCCGCGGCGTCGACGCCGCCGGCCCCGGCGCGGATGGTGACGACGGCCTCGCGCTGGTCGTACTCCCCCGCCAGCAGGGTGCGGACCTCGAGCTCGCCCAGGTCCTTCTTGATCTTGAGCAGGTCGGCCTCGGCCTCGGCGAGGGTGTCCTCGTCGCTCTCCTCGGTCGCCATCTCGACCAGCGTCTCGAGGTCGTCGATGCGGCCGCCCAGCTTGCTCATGCGGTCGAGCTCCGCCTGCGTCGACGACAGCGCGCTGGTGATCTTCTGCGCGGCGTCCGGGTCGTCCCACAGGTCGGGGGCCGACGCCTGCTCCGACAGCTGCGCGACCTTCGCCTTGAGCGCGGTCGGGTCGCTCACCGCCTCGATGGTGCCGAGCGTGGTGCGCAGATCGCGGATCGCAGTCGAGAAGTCAGTGGTGGCCACAACCGTCCAGGCTACCGGGTCGGCCGCGCCCGATCCTCCGCGGGTGTGCACGCGCGCCAACCCGTCACGACCCCCGGGCGGTCGACTCCGCCTCGAGCGCGATCCCGTCGGACCACGGCGCCAGCACCCAGCTCATCAGGACGGGCCGGACCACCGCGCCGACGTGGACCTCCGCCGACCGCCCGTCGGGCGTCGTGGCCGACAGCACGGCGAACTGGTCCCAGCCGGCGACCGCCTCGGGGTTGTCCTGCAGGTACCCGTCGACGGCCGACCGCACGGCCGGGTCGGTCAGCTGGAGCCCGGAGGTGTCGGGGTCACCCTGGCCCTCGCCGGGCGCGAAGTACCGGTCGTCCCCGACGGCGTCGGCGGCCTCGAGGGCGAGCACGTCCGCGAGCGCGAGCAGCCGCTTGCGCTCCAGGTGCACGCCGGCGCCCGACACCACGACGGTGATCAGCAGGATCGCGACGACGACGAAGCCGATGGTCAGGATCATGATCTGCCCGTCGTCGGATCCCGCTCTCGGGCGCCTCACCCGCCCGCCCGATAGGCGTCGACCGGCGCCACACGCTCCGCGCTGACGGGCAGCTCCAGCGGGACGACGTCGCGGACGAAGCCCGGCACGAACGGCAGCGGCACCCGCACGTCGATCCGGGCGGACACGTCGCTGCCGGGGGCGAGGCACGGCGTCGTGGAGCACGCGAGGGTGAGCGCGTCGGCCGGGTCGTCGTCGAACCCCTGGTCGCGCAGCGCGATCCCGGCCGCGGCGATGGCCCGCGACGCGCCCTCGTCGGCACCGTCGGCGACGACGAACGTGCGCGCCGCCTCCCGCGCGGCGCCCTCGGCGGCGAACGTGGCTGCCTCGACGCGGCCCAGGACCAGCACCAGGTAGACGAGGGGCACCAGCAGGACGAGCGAGAGCCCGAGGAACTCGACGACCGAGCTGCCCTCGTCGTCGGCCAAGAACCGCCCGGTCACGGGACCTCGACCAGCGCGTGCCCGCGGACAGTGAGCGTCCCCGCCGGGCCGACCAGTCCGACCAGCGGCAGGGGCGCCCGCACCTGGACCTCGACGACGTCCAGACCGTCGAGCGTGGTCCGGCCGGCGGTGACGTCCTGGGCGTACGCGCCGGACAACGACTGGGCGATGAGGTCGCGCGACCGGTCGGCACCGTCGTCCGGGTCGTGCCCGACCAACGCCCCGTAGCGCGCACCCTCGGACGCCGAGTCGACCAGCGTGTTCCGCACGTGCAGCACGACCGTCAGCTGGAGCACCGCCACGAAGAGGACGGTGAGCAGGCCGCCGACGAGCGCGAAGTCGACGATCGCCGACCCCGTCTCGTCGGTCAGGGGGCCTTGACGCTGTCGATGGCGTCCTCGAACACCCGCGCCAGAGCGTCGCCCGCGATGATCCACAACGCGGTCACCAGGCCCGCGGTCATCAAAGTGACGAGCACCCACCCGGGCACGTCGCCGCGCTCGGGGTCGCGCCCCGCGAGCCGGTGCCGGACGCCGCTCCAGGCGGTCGAGCCCCACACCAGCGAGCCCCACAGCAGCGCGGACGTGCGGGACGTCGGCTGGTCGTCCGCCCCCTGCTCCTGGCCGATCGTGCTCTCGTGGCTGCCAGTCGTCATCGATCCTCGTCCCTTCGTCGGGCACCGCTGCGGTGCCGAGCCACGTACCCAAACCCGTCACAGGCCGACCTGCAGGACGACCATGCTGKGGAAGACGGCGAACACGACGGTGACCGGCAGAATCAGGAAGACGACCGGCACCATCATCAGCACTTCCTTTCGGCCACCGGTCTCCATGAGCGCCCGGCGACCCTCCTCGCGGACGTCCTGCGCCTGCGCGCGGAGCACGTCCGCCAGCGGAGTCCCCCGCTCGACGGCGACGGCGACACCCTCGGCAAAGCGCGCGAGCGCCGGCAGTCCGGTCCGTCCGGCGAGGTTGTCGAGCGCGACCGTCAGCGGCGCGCCCGCTCGGGCGTCGGACAGTGTCCGGGCCAGCTCCGCCGTCAGCTCCCCGTGCGTCGTGCGCACGACACGCTCCAGCGCGCCGACCGCCCCTTCGCCGGCGCCGACGGCCAGCGCGAGCAGCTCCGCGATCGTGGGCAGCTCGGCGAGCATCCGCGACTCGCGGGCGCCCAGCTCGCGCGTCAGCATCCAGTCGCGGGCCAGCACACCCAGCAGCCCGCAGACGGCGACCAGCACGACGAGCGCCACCACCCCGGACCCACGGGTCGCCGCCAGCAGCAGAGCGAGCGCGAGACCTGCCGCCAGCCCGAGCACGCCCCAGACCACCTGCCCTGCCCGGAACTGTTCGGTCGTCTCGCTGCGCCCGGCGCGCGACAGTCGTCGCCGCAGCTCGGTGGTCGGTGAGCCGAGGCGCGTGACCAGGCGGACGGCGTCGCCCATCACGGGCGCGACGAGCCGCTCGAGTGTCGCGAACGGGCCGCGCACGCTCGGCGCCCGCAGCAGGCCGGACGCGGTGGCCTGCGGACGGAGGTACGGCGCGAGCCGCTGGTCGAGGTCGATGCGCCGGGAGCGCAGCCGGAACACGACGAGCGCGAGGCCCAGCCCGCCCAGCAACCCGATCAGGGCACCGACGGTCCCGGGGCTCACCGCAGCACCCGCGGGTCGTCGGGAAGCCGCGCGATGCGCAGCATGGCCAGGTACGCGACGGCCGTGCAGGCGCCGCCGACGACGAGGACCGCGAAGCCGGCCGGGGTGTCGTACGCGCTCGCCGCCTCGCTGCGCGTCGAGAGCAACGCGAGCACGACCCACGGTGCCGCGACCGCCAGCCGTGCGGCGTAGACGGTCCAGCTCTGCCGCGCCTCGAGCTCGCCGCGGGTGCGGACGTCCTCGCGCAGGAACGTCGAGAGCGTGCGCAGCAGCCGTCCGAGGTCGGTCCCGCCGACGTCCCGGGTCAGCCGCAGCGCCTCGACGATGCGGTCCGCGACCGGGTCCGCCAGCCGGGCCTTGAGGGCGTCCAGGCACTCGCCGAACCGCCCGGTCGCGCGGTAGTCCTCGGCGAAGGCCGTGAAGGCGGGCCTCAGCTCGACCGGTCCGCGCTCACCGATCTGCGCGACGGCCTCGGGCAGCGCCAGCCCGGCGCGGATGCCCGAGCCCAGGTGGTCGACCACCTCCGGCCAGAGCTGCCGCAGGCGCGCCCGACGGCGTCGAGCGCGCCCGCGCACCGCGGCCCACGGCGCCAGAGCGGCGAACACCGCGAAGCACAGCGCGATCGACGGGATGCGCGTCACGGCGACGCCCACCAGCAGCACGACCAGCCCGACGACGACGCTGGCCGCGACGAGACCCCCGGGCGTCACGCCGCCCGCGCCCGCCTGGACGAGCGTGTCCTGCGTCCGGGCGTACCAGCCGGCAGGTTTAGCGCCTCCGCCACGGCGCGGCTCGGCCCAGAACGACCACCAGATGCACGCGAGGCCGGCGCCGAGCAGGAGCCCGACCACGACGCCCATCAGCCGCGCCCGCGCAACAGAGCGGCCAGGTCGGTGCCGGAGCGGGCGAACCGCTCCGCGTGCGGCGGGAAGCCGTCGGCACGCACGAGGTGCCCGTCGCGGGTGTGGAAGACGTCGGCGGTCTCGACGATCCCCTGCTCCACCCGCCCGGGCACGGCGACGATCTCGCGCACGAGCCGACGCCCGGAACCGTCGAGGTCGAGATGCACCACGAGGTCCACGGCCGAGGCCACGGTCGGGATCACGAACCGGTCGGACACGTTCTCGCCCGCCAGCAGAGGCAGCGTGCAGAGCTTGGTCAATGCCTCCCGGGCCGAGTTCGCGTGGATGGTGCACATCGCCGGCACGCCCGCGTTCAGGGCGATCAGCAGGTCGAGGGCCTCCGCCTCGCGCACCTCGCCGACGAGCAGCCGGCTCGGGCGCATGCGCAGCGCCTCCTTGACCAGGCGCCGCAGCGGGATCTCCCCGGTTCCCTCGAGGCTCGGCTGGCGGCACTGCATCGCCACCCAGTCACGTGCGACGAGCCGCAGCTCGAAGACCTCCTCGCACGTGATCACGCGTTCCCGGGCTGGGATGGCACCGGCCAGGGCGTTCAGCATCGTGGTCTTGCCGGCCTGGGTGCCGCCCGACACGAGGACGTTCAGCCCGGCCCGGACCGCCGCGTGCAGGAACGCGGCCGCGTGCGGCGTCAGGGTGCCCAGCGCGACGACGTCGTCGAGGCTGGTGGCGCGGACCACGTACTTGCGGATGTTCACCGACCAGTGCTGCCGCGTGACGTCGGGAATCACCGCGTGCAACCGTTCCCCGCCCGGCAGGCTGGCGTCGACGAACGGGCTGGACAGGTCGAGACGACGACCCGAGACCTTGAGCATCTTCTCGACGAGGTCGCGGACCTGGCCGTCGGTGAGGATGGTCGTCGTCAGCTCGGACTCGCCGCGGCGGGCCACGAAGACCTGCGTGGGCGAGTTCAGCCATATTTCTTCGACCTCGGGGTCGTCCAGGTACTTCTGCAGCGGGCCGAGCCCCGCGACCGCGTCGACGACCGCCTTGTGTGCGGCCGCCGCGTCGAGCAGCGGCGGCACGGCGCCGACGACCGAGCGCTCGTCGTAGTCCGCGATGACGTCGGAGACCAGCGACACGATGCTCGGCCGGTCCCGGACGGGGTCGATGCCGCGTCGCCGGATGAGCTCGCGGACCTCGGTCTCGAGGATCGCCACACCGTCCACGGGCGCTCTCCTCGTCGTGTCATGGGTGCCCGGTTCATCCGTCATGTCCGATTGCACTCTGGCCGGAACCCTAGGGGACGGCCCGGCGGTGGCACACCCCGCTGTCCACAGATGAGACGCGGTTCACCCGTCGGAGGGACCCGTCCGGGACCTCGGTCCCACGTCGTCAGGCCGCTTGCTCGAGACAATTGAGCATTCAACCAAGCAGGAAGGAGGCGGGCGACGTGACGACATTCCAGCGCCGAGTCRCCTCCCGGATCGGGCCCACTCGCGGGGCCTGACGGCCCCTGAACTCCCGTCCCCGCACCGACGCCGGTGCACCTGACTCCCCGAAGGATCGATCTCCATGCGTTTTCGCGCGCTCGGCGCCGCCCTGCTCACCGCTGCCCTCGTCCTGCTCCCGACCGCCGCGCACGCCGCGGGCTCGGACGACCCGACGCCGTACACCGTCACCGCCACTGGCCTCCAGCTGCCCGCCGGCACGACGTTCGAGGAGAACGGGCACATCAACTACAAGGTCACCCAGCTCGACGGCGGCGGCGAGAAGTCGTTCAACGTCCACCAGGCCGTCCCGCACAACAACCAGTGGCCCCAGGCGCGGTACGTCGGCCAGAGCTACTACCCGTGGACGGACCACCCGCAGTTCGCGGCCTCGTTCCCCGGCGGGTACTGCATCACGTGGGTCCAGGTGAGCCTGTACAACGAGCACTTCGGCGAGGGCGGCCAGGCGCCGGTCTGCACCCCGACGGACCCGGTGGTCCCGACCGACCCGACGGACCCGGTCACCCCGGTCGACCCGACGGACCCCACTGACCCGGTCACCCCCGTCGACCCGACGGACCCGACCGACCCGGTCACCCCCGTCGACCCGACGGACCCCACTGACCCGGTCACCCCCGTCGACCCGACCGACCCGACCGACCCGGTCACCCCGGTCGACCCGACGGACCCGGTCACCCCCGTCGACCCGACAGACCCGGTCACCCCCGTCGACCCGACCGACCCCACGAGCCCCCTCACGCCGGTCGACCCCACGGACCCCCTCACGCCGGTCGACCCCACGGACCCCATCAACCCGACCGACCCGCTCACGCCGACCGACCCGGTCATCACGCCGACCGACCCGACCGACGCGGTCCTGCCGGACGCGACCGAGCCCGAGCTCATCAGCGAGGTCCTCGCCGCGGAACCGTCGGACGCGGCCGAGCTCGCCTCGACCGGTTTCCCCGTGGCGGCTGTGGGCGCACTCGGCGCCCTGGCGATCGTCGGCGGAGCCGCCCTGCTCGTCGTGGCACGTCGTCGCACCGGTTCGCTGCAGGACCGCTGACGCCGCAGGCCGGACACATGACCCGCTCCCACGGGTCGTGGGTCCGGCCCGCTAGCGTGTGAGCGTGTCCACGACGATCACCGCTCCCCTGCCCACCGGCCGCCAGCACGTCCTCGAGCTGGGCGACCAACGGGCCGTCGTCGCCGCGGTGGGTGCGAGCCTGCGCGAGTACGCGGTGGACGGTCGGGACCTCGTGCTCCCGTTCGACGAGTCGCAGATCGCGCCGGCGTTCTCCGGCGCCGTCCTCGCGCCGTGGCCCAACCGGCTGCGCGACGGCGCCTACAGCTACGACGGTGCGTCGTACGAGGTCCCTCTCACGGAGCACGCGCGCCAGACCGCGCTGCACGGGCTGGTCGCCCACACCACGTTCTCGACCGTCGTCGCCGAGGAGGCCGCCGTCACGCTCGAGCACGTCGTGGTCCCGACGCACGGCTACCCCTGGCCGGTCCAGCTGCGGGTCACGTACGCGCTCACGGAGGCGGGGCTGCGGGTCACGGCCGAGGCCACCAACCTCGGGACGACGACCGCGCCGTACGGCATCGGCTTCCACCCGTGGCTGTCGCCGGGCGACGGCAAAGTCGACGACTGCACCCTGCAGGTCGACGCTGCGCAGCACGTGACGATCGACGAGCGGCTGCTGCCGACGGGCCCGGAGCCGGTGTCCGGTGGGTTCGACCTGCGCTCGGCGCGGCGGCTCGAAGGTCTCGACCTCGACGACGCCTGGACCGACCTGGCCCGGGACGCCGACGGCCTGTCGTGGATCCGGCTCGGCTGCCCGGACGGGCGGACGGTCGCGCTCTGGGCGGACGGGACGGCTCAGGCCTGGCAGGTGTGCACGGGCGACACGGTCGCCGGTATCGCGCGTCGGGGAGTCGCGGCGGAGCCGATGACATGCATCGCCGACGCGTTCCGCACGGGGGACGACCTGGTGCACCTGGCGCCGGGCGCGAGCCACACGACGACCTGGGGCCTCACGCTGCTCTGAGGCGCTGCACTGAGGCGCTGCACTGCGGCGCTGCACTGCGGCGCTGCTCCGAGGCGTTGCTCAGGGGCGGGGACGGCGGCGGTCAGCCGTCGTAGTACTCGCCGTCCTGCTGCACGCCCTTGGCGTACTCCCAGTGCCACTTCTCGTGCGGGCCGCTGCCGCCGGGCTGCGCCCACGCGGGGTTCTGCCAGCCGTAGGTGGGGCCGTTCTCGGTGATCCAGCGCCACTTCACGCCGGACGTCTGGTCCTGGCAGAGGTCGACGGCGAGGCCCCAGCCGTGGTTGCTCTTGCCGGGCGCGGCGGCGAGGCCGCCCTTCTGGGCCTTCACGGCCCGCTGCTCGGCGAGCGTGCGGTAGCCGGAGGCCAGGCACAGGTCGCCGCCGAACCGCGCCGCGAAGGCCTGGTTGAACTCGGCGAGCGACACGGCCGCGTCGGCGCGCAGCTGGGTGTGGTTGTCCCACAGGGTGCAGAGGTCGGCGACCTTGAGCAGGCCGTTCTCGCCGGCGGGGCGCACAGAGCCGTCGCAGCCCGGGAGCAGGGACCGCTCCTCGGTGCGGCTGGACGCCGAGAGGCTGCGGGCCTGCATCGCGCCGTCGGCCGAGACCAGCGACGTGGGCGGCAGCGCGGACATCGGGGTGCCGGCCAGTGCGGAGACCGTGGTCGGCAGGGTCGAGTCCGCGAGGGCGTCGGAGCCGAACGCCACCGGGCCGGGGATGAGGCCCTGGCTGACCGGGATGACGACCGTGATGCCGGCGAGGACGCCGAGCACCCCGAGCCGGGCGGCCGCGCGGGTGGGGCGCCGACGACGGACCGTGCCATGGACGACGGCCGCGAGCTCCGGGACCTCGTCGGCGACGGGTGCGACGTCGCGGATCGGCCGCTCGGCCGCAGCGACCGAGGCCGGCTCGACGACAGGCGCGATCAACTCAGAGACGGAAGTGACCGGCTCGACAACGGGAGCGGTCGGCTGCGCGACGGCCGCGACCGGCTGGACCACACGAGCGGTCGGCTGCGCGACGACCGCGACCGGCTGGGCAACGGGGGCCGCGGGCTGCGCGGGAGCGGACCAGGCGGAACGAGGCTGCTGCGCCTGAACCGGCGCCGCAGCACGAGGCGCGGCGGCCCGGACAGGCGCGGCGGGTGYGTGGTGCGCCCAGGAC
>NZ_JBFULZ010000055.1:0-21585 GCF_054049635.1 Cellulomonas sp. P5_C6
GGCGCGGACGACGAGGCGGCCCGGCGTCGCGCCGCCCGGGGGCGCGACGACCGGCGCGTCGAGCTGACGCCCGCGCTCGACTCGATGGCGTGGATCGGGGCGTACCTGCCGGCCGACCAGGCGCTCGCGGCGTTCACCACGGTGGACGCGCTCGCGGGCACCTCACGCGTCGACGGCGACGAGCGCACCGCGGACCAGCGGCGGGCGGACGCGTTCGCGGACATCTTCCTGGGCATCCTCGACCGCCAGTCGACGCCCGACGGTCGGCCGCTCCCGACGCGGGGCGGCCGGCGCGTGTCGGTGCAGCTGACCGTCGCGGCGACCACGCTCCTGGGGCTCGACGACGATCCGGGCTACCTCGGCTCGTTCGGTCCCATCCCCGCGTCGATGGCGCGTGAGATCGCGCAGGACGGCACGTGGCGCCGGGTGCTGACCGACCCCGCGGGTCAGGTGTGCGAGGTCGGATCCGCGACCTATCGGCCGGGCGCCGACCTCACGCGCCTGGTCCAGGTGCGGGACCAGACCTGCACCTTCCCGGGGTGCCGGCAGCCTGCCGTGCGTTGCGACCTCGACCACCGCGAGCCCTACGACCACAGCCGGCCCGGTGACGGCCAGACCTGCGAGGCGAACCTGCACTGCCTGTGCCGGCACCACCACCAGGCCAAGACGGAGGGCCGCTGGAAGGTCACCTACGACCGGTCCTCCGGCATCTCCACGTGGACCAGCCCGCTCGGTCTCACGCGCGATCGACATCCACAGCCCGTCCTCGCGGCGGCGTCGTCCCAGCGCCACCGACCGCCGCTCCCTCCGCCACCGCCCCGCGACTGGGGCGCCCCACCGTTCTGACGGCTCGTCGACGGCTCGATCGCGGCTCGCGGCGGCCTACTCTCGACCCATGGCCGTGCTCACCAGGAACAACGTCGTGCTCTCGGGCGTGCCGGGTGCGCCGGCGATGGTGTTCGCGCACGGGTTCGGGTGCGACCAGAGCATGTGGCGGTTCGTCGCGCCCGCGTTCGAGGCGACGCACCGGGTGGTGCTGTTCGACCACGTGGGAGCGGGCGGCTCGGACCTCTCGGCGTACGACCCGGAGCGGTACGCCACGCTCGACGGCTACGCGGACGACGTCGTCCAGCTCCTCGACGAGCTCGACCTCGGTCCGGCCGTGTTCGTCGGGCACTCGGTCAGCGCGATGATCGGCGCCCTCGCGTCGGTCCGGCGCCCGGACCTGTTCGACCGGCTCGTGCTCGTCGGCCCCAGCCCGCGTTACGTCGACGACGACGGCTACCGCGGCGGGTTCAGCGCCGTCGAGATCGACGAGCTGCTCGAGACCATGGACGACAACTACCTCGGCTGGTCGGCGTTCATCGCGCCGGTGATCATGGGCAACGCGGACCGGCCCGAGCTGGGCGACGAGCTGACCAACTCGTTCTGCCGGACGGACCCGGCGATCGCGAAGCGGTTCGCGCGCACCACGTTCCTGTCCGACAACCGCGCGGACCTGGCGGCGGTGACCACCCCGGCGCTCGTCCTGCAGTGCCGCGAGGACGTCATCGCGCCGCCGGCGGTCGGGCGCTACGTGCACGAGCACCTCGCGGACAGCGAGCTGGTCCTCCTCGACGCCGTCGGGCACTGCCCCAACCTGAGCGCGCCCGACCAGGTCGTCGCCGCCATCACGGCCTACCTCGCCCATGCCGCCGTCCGGACGTAGTCACGCCTGGGACGTCGCACCCGTCGCCCTGCTGCGGCTCGACGGCGGGGGTCTGATCGTCGACGCCAACCGGATGTTCCTCGACCTGGTCGGACGCGAGGCCGGGACCCTCGTCGGCGCGACGCGCCTCAGCGAGCTGCTGTCGGTGGGCGGCCGGATCTACTGGGAGACCCACCTGTCCCCGCTCCTGCACATGCAGGGCCGGATCGACGAGGTCGCGGTCGAGCTCCGCGGGCCGGGCGGGCGGGTGCCCGTGCTGATGTCGGCCTGTGCCTGGACGTCCGACGACGGCGCCGTCCGTGGCGTGGACGTCGCGATGTCCCGTGCGACGGAACGGTCCCGCTACGAGCGGGAGCTGCTCGCGGCCCGGGCAGCCGCGGACAGCGCTGCAGCGCAGGAGGCCCTGGTCGCCCACGAGCTGCAGCTCGCGCTGCTCACCACCGACCTGCCGACGGGCAGCCGGTTCTCGGTGACCTCCGAGTACCGGCCAGGCGTGCAGGCGCTCGAGGTCGGCGGGGACTGGTACGACGCGTTCGTGCTCGACGGCGACGTGCTCGCGGTGGTCGTGGGCGACGTCGTCGGCCGCGGGCTGCGGGCCGCCACGGCGATGGGCCAGCTGCGCAGCGCGGTCCGGGCCATCGCCGGTCCGGGCGTGGGGCCCGCCGCGCTGCTCTCGAGGCTCGACCGCTTCGTCGAGCAGGCCGGCGTCGGGTTCATGGCGACGATCGCGTACGCCGAGGTCGAGCTGGGCACCGGCCGCGTCCGGTACGCGTGCGCCGGCCATCTGCCGCCGTTGCGGCTCACGGCGTCCGGCGCGCACGAGTTCCTCTGGGAGGGGCGGTCGACGCCCATGGGCGTCGGCACGCACCGGGTCGAGGCCGAGATCAGCCTCGAGCCGCACGACCTGCTCGTGCTCTACACGGACGGCCTGGTCGAGCGGCGGGACCGACCCCTCGCCGAGGGTCTCGACGTCCTCGCCGAGGCCGCCGCCGACCTGCTCGAACCGTCAGGCTCGGTGACCTCGCTGGTCACGGACCTGCTGGCGCACGCGGGCGGGGAGCGCGACGACGTATGCGTGCTGGTGGCCTCGTGGGCGGGCGCCGGCCGGGACGAGTAGTCGCCCCGGCCGGCACCCCGCGAACGCTCGGGCTACAGCCCCGGGTTCGCGTTGTGCACGAGCTCGAGCGCCATCTGCGGGAACCAGTCGCCGGCGGCCGGGTCGGCGTAGCCGCGCACCGGGTCGATACCTCCGGCGGGGGCCCAGCGCGTGCACTGGCCGTCGGACTCGCCGGGGATCTTCACCCAGAGGTAGGCGTCCACGTACGGGCTGCCGGTGGTGAGCGTCGGCTTGAGTCCGAGGCCGCGTCCGGGCGGGTTGCACCAGACCTGCGGGTCACCGGCGGGGCTGCCGGCGGGTGCGGTCCACGGGCCCTGACCGTTGCGGCTGGTGTCGATCACGGCGTGCGTCAGGACGTCGGGCCCGCTGGGCGGGTTGGGGCCGTTGGTGACGTTCTCCGTGTACCAGGCGTCGGTCAGCGTCCAGGTGCTGAAGTCGGCGGGGTCGGCCGGGTAGTACTGCGAGTTGCAGTAGTCGAAGTGGCCGATGCGCCAGCCGCCCTCGGCCGGGTTGGTGCCGTACCAGAGGCACTGCGAGATCCAGGAGGCGAACTTCACCTGGCGCTCGGACGTCTCGTAGTTGGACACGTTGAGGAAGAAGCCGTCCGTCTTCTCGACGCCCGCCTTGTGCAGCCGGTCGGCGATGTCGCCGACGCCGAGCCAGCCGGAGTGCGTGCCGTCGAGGTAGACGGAGGTGTTCGGCAGGGCGGTGAGCCGGTCGACCGCGCCGTTGACCTGAGCGAACCGGTCGGAGGCCGCGGTCGCCGAGTTCAGCTCGGCGGGCTGGCACCATTCCTTCGCGCCGTTGATCGAGGTGTACCAGGGGATGATCCCGAGGCCGTCGGGCTCGAGCAGCACGATGGCCTGCCCGTCGCCGATGCCGGCCGAGAACCCGTCGATCCATGCCAGGTACGAGGCGGTGTCCGCCGCGCCGCCCGCGGAGTACTGCGCGCAGTCGCGGAACGGCAGGTTGTACGCAACCAGCACGGGGACCGAGTGCGTGATCCTGGCCTGGAGCATCGTCTTCTGGACGGCCTTCTTCACGTCCTTGGGCGTTCCCGACGTGAACCAGACGGCCTGCGGCGTCGCGGCCATCGTGGTGAGCGCTGCCGCGTCGGACCACTCGTGCGCCTTCACCAGCTGCTTGATCTGCTGGACGGCGCCGGTGTCCGGCGGGGGAGTGAAGAGGCGCGTGGCGGGCGGCGGGGTGTGGTGGCCGCGCCCGTCGTGCGCGGCGGCGGGGGCCGCGACGGCGAGTGAGAGCGCTACCACACTGACGGCAGCAAGCAGCATCGAGCGCGTGCGGGGCAAGGGTCTGGACACGGAGTCTCCTACGTCGTTGTCGGATGACCGTTCGCTTTCGGCGGCCTGAGCCGTCCCGCAGAGCATGACAATCCGGACGCACGAGCACAAGGTGTACCGGTAAGGAAAGAATGACGAGACGCAACGGAACGCGACGCGCGGCGGACGGACAGAGGCCCGCCGCGCGTGACCGCCGAGGCTCAGAACACCCGGTTGGCGATCTCCGCCGGCGCCAGCAGCAGCTCCTTGATCTCGTCGTCGAGCTGGACCAGCGTGAGGGACGCGCCGGCCATGTCGAGCGAGGTGCAGTACTCGCCGACGTAGCTGCGTCCGACCGTGATGCCCTGCGCGGCGAGCTTCTCGTGCGCCAGCCCGTACAGCAGGTAGAGCTCGCTGATCGGGGTGCCACCCAGGCCGTTGATCATGAGCGCGACCTCGTCGCCGGACGAGTACGGCAGGTCGGGGACGACCGCACCGAGCAGCTCGTCGACGATCTCGTCGGCACTGACCAGCTTGGCGCGACGACGGCCGGGCTCGCCGTGGATGCCGACGCCGATCTCCATCTCGTCGTCGCCGAGCTCGAAGAGCGGGGAGCCCTTCGCGGGCGGAGTGCACGCGGTCAGGGCGATGCCCATGGTCCGGGTGACGGAGTTGACCTTCTCGCCGATCCGTACCAGCTCCTCCAGCGAGGCGCCGGCCTCGGACGCGGCACCGACGGCCTTCATCACGAAGAAGTTCCCCGCGACCCCGCGTCGGCCGACCGTCCAGGTGGAGTCCTTGACCGCGACGTCGTCGTTGATGAACAGGGTCTTCACGTTGAGGCCCTCGGCCTCGGCCAGCTCGGCGGCCATCTCGAACGCCATCTTGTCGCCGGTGTAGTTGTTCACCAGCAGCAGGACGCCCTTGTCGGAGGCCAGCAGCTTCGCCGTCTCCAGCACGTACTCCATGGGCGGCGCGGCGAACACGTCCCCGGGACAGGCCCCGTCCAGCATCCCCTTGCCGACGACCATCACGTGCGCCGGCTCGTGACCGGACCCGGACCCCTGGATGATCGAGACCTTGTCGTGGTTCGGGGCGTCGGCCCGCATGATCAGGTTGTACTCGGGGACGTAGCGCAGGGTGTCGGGGTTGGCCAGCGCGATGCCCTTGAGCATCTCGGGGACGAAGTTCTTGGGGTCGTTGACGAACTTCTTCACAGTCGTTCCTCCACATCGTCGTGTTCTTCAGACCTGCCGCCGCGCCGCCCCCGGAGCGCGGACGTCGTGTGTCACCAGGTGTCGGCGACCCGCTCCGCCAGCACCGCGACCGCGATCGCGCCGGGGTCGACGGAGCCGATGGAGCGCTCGCCCGTGTACGAGGCGCGGCCGCGGCGGGCCTGCATCGGCTTGGTCGCCTCCGCCGCGTCGCGCGCGGTCACGGCGGCCGCGCGCGCGATGTCGGCCGCCGACGAGCCCGCGGCGAGCTCCTTCTCGATCGTGTCGGTCATCGGCGCGAGCGCGTCGAGCAGCGTCTTCTCGCCCAGGTCGGCGCCGCCGCGCGCCTTGATGCCCTCGATGGCTGCCCGCAGCATCAGCACGACGTCGTCGCCCGTGACCCCCTGCTTGCCCTTGACCTGGCCCGCCGCACGCAGGAACGCGGTGCCCCAGATGGGTCCCGACGTCCCGCCGATCCGGCCGGTCATGACGATGGCGACCTTCTGCAGGAACGTGCCGGTGTCGGTGCGGTCGAACGTGTCCCACTGGGCGTCCACGTTCTCGAACCCGCGCGCGAGCGAGAACCCGAAGTCCCCGTCGCCGACGACGGAGTCCAGGTCGCCGAAGTACTTCTCGTTCTCGATGCAGGTCTGGGCGATGGTGCGGACGACGGACTCGACGCGGGCATCGGACACGGTTGTTCGCTCTCTCTCAGGGGGTGGTCAGGAGGTGCTCGACGTGGGCCAGCTCGACCTGCCCGTCGATGGTGAGTCCGTGCGGGTTGGCCAGGACGGTCGCCGGGTCGTCCGGGAGGTCGCCCAGCGAGCTCACGACGAGGGACGCCCCGGTGAAGTCCTCATCGGCGGTGTAGCTGCTCACCGTCACGATCGTGCGCAGCCCGGCGCCGAGCGCCGCCCGCAGGCCGTTGGCGCTGTCCTCGACGACGACGACGTCGGCCGGCCCGAGTCCCATCTCGCGCAGCGCGAGCAGGTAGATGTCCGGCGCCGGCTTCTTGGCGGGCACGACGTCCCCGGCGAAGACGGCGAACTGCGCGGCCAGGTCGGCGCCGACGGCGTGCTCGAGCACGGCCCGCACGCTCGCCTCGGCCGACGTCGACGCGACGGCCAGCCGCCAGCCGGCCTCGTGGGCCGCCGCGACGATCCGCGCGATCCCCGGCCGCCCCGGCATCACGCCGTCGGCCACCATCTCCGTGTAGTAGGCGGTCTTGGCCTTGTGCCACTGCGCGACGAGCTCCTTCTGCTCGTCCGGGTCCGTCGGCAGGTGCGCGGTCTCGACGAACAGCGGCGTGAATACGGTCGCCAGGCGCTCCTTGCCGCCGCCGATCGCGAGGAGCTGGCCGTACTCCTCCTCGCTCCAGTGGATCGGCAGACCGGCCTCGGCGAACGTCCGGTTGAACGCCGGCAGGTGGCCGTCGCGCTCGGTGTCGGCCAGCACGCCGTCGCAGTCGAAGACGAGGGCGGGGCTCATGTCGCCGCCTTCCCTGCCGCGCCGAACTCCTCGATGTGCAGCGTGATCGCGGCCTGCACGGCGTCGGAGATGTCCCGGAACATCGACGGCGGGTCCCACTTGTCGCGGGCGCGCGCCTCCGCGAGGTGCTTCTCCGCCGAGCGCATGTAGGCGACCTTCACGCCGGTCGAGATGTTGATCTTGGAGACGCCGGCCGCGATGAACGTCGCGAAGTCGTCGGGCGACAGACCCGTCCCGCCGTGCAGCACGATCGAGCGGTCGGTGAGCGCGGCGAGCTCGCGKACSCGYTSSGGSAGCAGSACCGGCTGYGCCTTGTACTCGCCGTGCGCSGTGCCSAGCTGCGGKGCSAGCAGGTCGACSCCCGTSCGCTCSGCGACMGCCGCGAGGGTCTSGACGTCGTAGGAGTGCAGGGAGACGTCCGAGCCGACCCCGTCCTCGACGCCGATGATGTTCTCGAGCTCGGACTCGACGTCGACGCCCGCAGCGTGCGCCTCGGCGACCACCTCGGCGGTCTCCCGCTCGGCCGTCTCGAGGTCGCGGTTCGACGCGTCGAAGAGCACCGACTGCCACCCCGCGCGGACGACGTCGGAGATGACGGCGCGGTCGGGGCAGTGGTCGAGGTGCAGCGCGACGGGCACCGGGACGTCCGTGGCAGCCGAGCGGAACATCGTCGTGATCAGGTCGGTGCCGATCGAGCGGACCGTCTTGACGGAGATCTGGATGATCATCGGCGAGCTCGTGGCGACCGCGGCCGCGATCACGGCGCGCAGGCTCAGGTCGTCGAGGATGTTCACGGCCGGCACCGCGTACCCGTGCTCCCGTGCGGCCCGCGTCATCGCCAGCGTCGACGAGATCATGCTCAGCCCTCCCGGGGAGCGGCCCTGCGTGACCGGGCGGACGTCAGCTGACGTCTCCCGGCCGACCAGGACCGCATCGTCCCGATCTGTCCGCAGTCTAGACAGGTCTACTCATGAACGACCAGACGAGCGAGATCCGTGGAACCCTGGGCCCATGACGGAGGTCCTGGAGCGGGAGTCGGCGGTGCCGCTCTACGCGCAGCTCGAGACGATCCTGCACGCGCGGATCGCCAGCGGCGAGTGGGCACCGGGTCAGCGGATCCCGTCGGAGAACGAGCTCAACCGGATGTTCGGCCTGAGCCGGATGACGGTCCGCGGGGTCCTCACCAAGCTCGTCGCCGACGGACTGCTGGTCCGCGTGCCCGGCAAGGGCACCTACGTGGCGACGCCGAAGATCAACGCGATCTCGCCCGCCTACCGCGGCGTCCGCGAGCAGCTCGAGGGCCTCGGGTACGAGACGTCGACGCGGCTGGTGTCCTTGTCCCTCGAGACCCCGTCCCAGGGCGTGCGCGAGCGGCTCGCGCTGGCCGACGACGACCAGACGTATGTCGTCGTGCGCGTCCGGTCGGTCCAGGGCGAGCCCATCAGCCTGCACCGGTCGTACGTCCCCGCCCGGCTCGCGCCCGGGCTCGACGGGCACGACGTCGTCGCCAACCAGCTGTGCGTCGTGCTCGAGGAGCAGTACGGCCTGCCCATGAAGCACGTGCGCGAGGACCTCGAGGCCGTCGCCGTGAGCACCGCCGAGGCCAAGCACCTGGGCATGCGTCGCGGCGAGCCGGCCCTGCAGCTGCAGGACGTGATCTTCGACGCCCTCTCGCGGCCGTTCGAGTACTCGTCGATCGTGTTCCGCGGGGACCGGATGCGGCTGCGGTTCGACTACGACCGGTGAGTCAGTCCTCCAGCAGCCCGCCGCCGACCCATGCGCCGATGGCCGCGACGTCGCCGGGGCTGAGCTGCATGCGGGCGCCGCGGCACAGGCCGACGACGTTCTCGGTCCACGCCAGTGCGAGGTCGCCCGCACCGGTCGTCGGCGTGAGCTCGAGGCCGGCGAAGATGATGCCGCCGATGACGAAGTTGACGGTGGAGCGGCCGACCTGCGCGCCGGCCTTCTGGCAGGCGTCCCGGACACGCCTGGAGGTCTCGGCGCGGTCGAACGGGTGCGCCGCGAGGTCGGCGGCGAGCGCCGTCAGCAGCACGCGGTAGTTCGACTGGCTCAGGCCCGGGGTGTCGGTCACCGCGACGACCTGACGCTGCAGGGCGCTCGACGACGTGTCGGCGACCGCACCGGGCAGGTCGGCCTCGCCGAAGCGGTTGGCATCCCAGACGAAGCCCGGCGGCCGGGACGAGACGCCCACCTCGGGCACGTTCTTGGCCAGCCACGGCAGGAAGCCCCCGGCACCCGCCCACCGGGTCTCCGGCAGCGACGGTTCCGTCTTCTGCGCCAGCTGCGCGATCGTGCCCAGGGGGACGGGGCGGTCGGCGGTCCGGACGCGCTGCAGGACGGCCTTGCGGGCGGGCGAGCTGGCCGGGGGCGCGTCGACGGCCTTCTTGGCGCGCGCCGGGGGCGCGGTCGCGGCGGGTGCGGCATCGGCCGGCGGGACCTCGGCGGCGACGGCGACCGTGCTCTCCACGGCCAGGGTCGACGCGGTCTGCGTGACCAGGTCGGCCAGCTCGTCGGCCGTGACGACGGCGTCGGCCACGGACCGGTAGGCGCTGGCGGCCGGGCTGGCGGTGATGATCGTGACGCGGCGGTCGGCGGCGCGGCAGCGCAGGGCAAGGGGGGTGAAGTCGGCGTCGGCGGAGACGATGACGAACTCCTCGTACTGCGTCGGCGCGGCGAGGGCGTCGACTGCGTCGAGGACGAGGTTGATGTCGGCGCTGCTCTTGCCCTGCTGGGTCAGCGACGGGCAGTCGACCACCTGGAAGCCGGCGCGCGTGAAGTTGGGCCGGAACTGCGAGAACCTCGACGGGTTGAGGTAGCAGGCGCGGATGAGGAAGCGGCGCGTGAAGTCGCCCTCGGAGTCGCTGCCGGCCTCCAGCTCGCTCAGCCAGTGGGCGGGGTTCGTCGCGAACGCCTCGGCTGCCACGGGGTCCAGACGCTGCAGGCCGATGTAGACGTTGTCGAAGTCGACGAACAGGGCGGTCCGAAAGCGCCGAGCGGCGTCGGTCCGGTCGGCAGGGGTCACGCTCGAGGAGGTCACCCGAGCATCTTCCCTGCTGACGCGGACCGACGCGTACCGACGGGCCTACTCCGCGGCGTCGGCCTCCGGCCGCTCGGCCAGCAGGAACGACTCGACGGCGGCCTTGTCCAGCCCGAGGACGGCGACCGGACCGGTCCCGCCGTCGGCCTCGAGGAGCGCGAGCAGGACGTGCCCGGTGTCGACGCTCTCGTCGTCCGAGCGCACGGCCTCGCGGAAGGTCAGCTCGAGCGCCTTCTTGGCGGCGGCGTCGAACGGCACGAGGGCGGGCACCGTGGAGGCCGCGGGGGGCAGCCCGGCGAGCAGGGTCGCGCGGGCGTCGGCCAGCGACGTGACCTGCGCGGCGACGGCCCGCGCGGCCAGGTCGTCCGGAGCGCCGATCAGCCCCAGGGCCAGGTGCGCCGGCGTGATCTCGGTGCCGCCCGCGGCGTGCGCCTCGTTCTGCGCCGCGACGACGACGTTGCGGGCCGCCTCGGTGTACCGGCCGAAGCCCTGCGCGGCGGTGGGCTCGCCCGGGTCCTTGGCGACGAACCGCTTCTGGGCAGCCTGCTTGGTGACGCCCATGCTCGCGCCGATCTCGGTCCACGACGCCCCCGAGCGCCGGGCCTGGTCGACGAAGTGGCCGATCAGGTGGTCGGCGATGTCGCCCAGGCTCTGGGCGGTGAGCACGGCGGTGGAGAGCTGGTCGAGGACGGTCGGCTGGGTGGTGGTGATGGCGTCGATGAGGTCGTCGAGCCGGACAGGGTTCTGGAGGCGGGTCGTCGTCATGCGTCAACCCTAGGTTGACGATGGTCGGTCGTCAACCTAGGGTTGACGGGCAGACTGGGGCCATGCACCTGCTTCCCGACGCCGGCGCCGCCGGTCCCGCCGCGTACACCGAGCACCTGCGCGTCCCCGCGCTGAGCGTGGGCACCTACGTGCTGCGGGTCGGCGACGACGACGGGCAGCAGCCGCACACCGAGGACGAGGTCTACGTCGTCCTGAGGGGCCGGGCGCGGCTGTGGACCCCGGACCTGACCGTCGACGTCGGCCCGGGCACGGTCGCGTTCGTGCCGGCGCTCGAGCCGCACCGGTTCGTCGACGTCGTGGAGGACCTGCACGTCCTCGTCGTCTTCGGCCCGGCCGAGTACAGCAACGCGGAGGGGCCGCGATGATCCGCCACCGGGTCGTCGTCCACGGCTTCGTGCAGGGCGTCGGCTACCGCTGGTCCCTGTCCCGCGAGGCGCGGCGGCTCGGGGTGCAGGGCTGGGTGCGCAACCGCGCCGACGGGACCGTGGAGGCCGTGCTCGAGGGCGCCGACGAGGCCGTCGACGCCCTCGAGCAGTGGTGCCGCTCCGGACCGGGCGGGGCAGGGGTGTCGGGCGTCGACGTCACGAACGAGGAACCCGAGGGGCTGACCGGGTTCGCGATCGAGCCGTAGCGGATCGCCCGTCGTCACCGCAGCCAGACGCGCAGGCGGCCGACGGGCTCGAATCCGACGCTGGTCGGCGGGACGACATCCGGCCCGGACTCGTAGCCGACCAGCGRGAACGGTCCGAGCTCGCGGCGGGCCACCGTCGTCAGCTCCGACCAGACGACCTCCGGCTCGATCCGCAGCGCGCGGACGTTCGAGACGCCGACGACGGTGCCGGCGCCGGCGCCCGAGCGGTTGAGCGCCGCGACCGCGACGGGCCCCTCCGCGTCCTGCGCCATCAGCAGCCGCACCGCGGGGTCGTCGAGGACGGCAGGGGTGATCGCGGACGACCCGTGCGCGGCGAGCCACCCCGGGAGAGTCACCGCGTCAACCGYGCGCCACGCCAGGCTGAGGCTCGTCGGAGACCCGGCCGGACGGGTCAGCCACTGGGCCTCGAACAGCACCGACCAGCCGAGCGGCGCCAGGTCGAGGTCGGCGAACGAGTCCTTCACCGACGCGCCGGCCGAGTCGTCGATGGCGGCGAGCACCTCGGCCGCGGGCGCGCCGGGCCGCAGCGTGACGGCGTCCGGGTAGGCGTCGGGGGAGCGGCGGGGCGTCGACCACAGGCCCGGTCGGGACGTCGTCGGGGCGCCCGTCGCGCGGACCACGAGGTCGCACCAGGCGGCATTGTTCGCAGCGGCGAGGGCAGGAGCGGCGGGAGGGGGCACGGCACCCACTCTGCCCGCTCGGACGGCCGGCAGTCCGGCAGGACGATCATCCTCGACGTGCGCTCGCTCCCGGAGCCATGATCGACAGGACRCACCCGGGAGGACGCATGAGCTGGATCCGCGAGGCGAGCGAGGACGACGACCCCACCGGTGAGGTGGCGGCCGCGTTCGACAAGGACCGCGCGACGCTGGGACACGTCGCCAACTACACGCGCGTCTTCGCCCAGCGGCCCTCGGTGCTGCGCGCGTGGCAGGGGCTGAACGGCGCGATCAAGGGCATGGACGCCCGGCGGTACGAGGTCGCGACCACCGCCGCCGCCCTCCGCCTGCGGTCCAGCTACTGCTCGCTCGCGCACGGCGCCGCGCTGGCTACGACGCACATGAGCGTCGACGCGGTCCGCGCGCTGGCGCTGGGCACGGACTCCGCCGAGCTGACCGAGGTCGACCTCGCGGTCGCGCGGCTGGCCGACAAGGTCGCAGCGGGCGCGGCGAACCTGCGGCCCGAGGACTTGGACGAGCTGCGCTCGCTGGGGTTCGCCGACGACGACGTGTTCGACGTCGTCCTCGCCGCGGCCGCCCGGTGCTTCTTCAGCACCGTCCTCGACTCGGTCGGGGCCGAGCCGGACGCGAAGTACGCGGGTCTGGACGCGTCGATGAGGGACGCCCTGACGGTCGGGAGGCCGATCGCGTCGGCGTGAGCGCGCACAGTGGTCGCACAGCGTCCGCACGGAGCGCCGACAGACCCGCTGCCTAGACAAGGGGCATGAAGAAGCGCACCCCGATCCGCCGCACCGTCCTCGTCGGCACGCTGGCGCTCTCGTTGTCCGTGGTGGGCGCGGGCGCGTGGGCGCTCGACCGGTTCGTCATCGAGCACGTCGAGATCTCCGACGTCCAGGCGTACGAGGCCAGCCAGGGCGCGACGTCGAGCAGCACCACGGGCGACGACGACGCGGTCATCAGCTCGACCAGCTACGAGTCGTCGTCCGCGGGGATCTCGATCTCCACCGTCACCACCGGCACGGGCGACGACACGGTGACGTACTACGTCGCCGACGTCACGCTGACCGACGCCACGGCCCTGCGCTCGGCGTTCGCGCAGAACGAGTTCGGCCTGAACATCACGGAGGACACCTCCGACATCGCGACGGACAACGGAGCGGTGTTCGCGATCAACGGCGACTACTACGGGTTCCGCGACACCGGCATCGTCATCCGCAACGGCGTCATCTACCGCGACGAGGGCGCGCGCGAGGGCCTCGCGTTCTACACGGACGGGCACGTCGAGGTCTACGACGAGACGGCCACGACGGCCGACGAGCTGGTCGCCGCCGGCGTCTGGAACACCCTCTCGTTCGGGCCCGCGCTCCTGGAGGGCGGGCAGGTGGTGTCCGGCATCGAGGACGTCGAGGTGGACACCAACGTCGGCAACCACTCGATCCAGGGTGAGCAGCCACGCACCGCCGTCGGCGTGATCGACGACAACCACCTCGTGCTCGTCGTGGTCGACGGCCGCAGCCCCGGGTACAGCAAGGGCGTGACCATGACCGGGCTGGCGGAGATCATGCAGGGCCTGGGAGCGCAGACGGCGTACAACATCGACGGCGGGGGCTCGTCGACCATGTACTTCGACGGCGCGGTCGTGAACAACCCGCTGGGCAAGGGCCAGGAGCGCGGCACCTCCGACATCCTGTACATCGCGGGCTGACGACGATGTACGTGCTGATCCCCGCCTTCGAGCCCGACGTGCGGTTGCCCGTCCTGGTGGCCGCCCTGCGCAGCGCCGACCTTCCCGTCCTGGTGGTCGACGACGGCAGCGGTCCGGCCTACGCCCGGGCGTTCGAGCAGGCCGAGGCCCTGGGCGCCACGGTCGTCGGATACCCCGTGAACCGCGGCAAGGGCCACGCGCTCAAGGTCGGGTTCGCGTACCTGGCCGAGCGGTGCGCCGGGCAGGACGTCGTCTGCGCCGACTGCGACGGGCAGCACCTCGTGGCCGACATCCTCCGTGTGGCCGACCGGGTCGCGCACGCCCAGGGCGCGATGGTTCTCGGTGCCCGGCGGTTCACGGGCCGCGTCCCGCTGCGCAGCCGGCTGGGCAACTCGGTGACCGGCGTGCTGGTCAGGACCGCGACCGGGCTCCCGGTGCACGACACCCAGACCGGCCTGCGCGGATACCCGGCGTCGATGCTCGGCTGGCTGCAAGGGGTCGACGGCGAGCGGTTCGAGTACGAGCTCGACCTGCTGCTGCGCGCGTCGCAGGACGGGATCGAGGTCGACGAGGTCGAGATCGAGACGGTCTACCTCGACGAGAACGCGTCGTCGCACTTCCGGCCGGTCGTCGACTCGGCCCGCGTGTACGCGCCGCTGCTCCGGTTCTCCCTGTCGTCGTTCGCCGCATTCCTGGTCGACACCGTGGCCCTGCTCGCGATGATGGCGCTGACCGGCGCGCTGCTGCCGTCGGTGCTGGTCGCGCGCGGGCTCAGCTCGTCCGTCAACTTCGTCGCCAACCGTCGACTCGTGTTCGCCGGCGGCCGGGCCAAGTCCCTGCGGTCCGCCGCCGCCCAGTACGGCGTGCTCGCCGGGACGCTCCTGGCCGCCAACTTCGGCGTGCTCACCGCCCTGACGGGCCTGGGCCTGGCCCTGCTGCCCGCCAAGGTGCTCACCGAGGCGGCCCTGTTCGCCGCGAGCTACCAGCTGCAGCGCACGGTCGTCTTCGCGGCCCCGGCCGCCGGGCTCAGGGCACGTCCCGGCGCGCCGGCCCCACGTACTGGCTCAGCGGTCGGATCAGTGAGTTCGCACCCAGCTGCTCCATGACGTGCGCGGTCCAGCCCGTGACCCGGCTGGCGACGAACAGCGGCGTGAACGTCGGGGTGTCGAAGCCCATGAGGTGGTACGCCGGGCCGGTGGGGAAATCGAGGTTGGGCAGGATGTTCTTGCGCTCGGTCATCGCCGACTCGAGGGCGTCGTAGAGGTCCAGCATGTCCGGGCGGTCGTAGTGCTCGACCAGGGTCACCAGCGACTCGCGCATCGTGGGCACGCGCGAGTCGCCGTGCTTGTAGACCCGGTGGCCGAAGCCCATGATCTTGCGCTTGCTCGCCAGGGCGTCGTCCAGCCAGGCGGCTGCCCGGTCGGCCGTGCCGATCTCCGCGAACGTCTCCATGACGGCCTCGTTGGCCCCGCCGTGCAGCGGCCCCTTGAGCGCGCCGACGGCTCCCGTGACCGCCGAGTGCAGGTCCGAGAGCGTGGACGCGATGACCCGGGCGGTGAACGTCGAGGCGTTGAACGAGTGCTCGGCGTACAGCACCATCGACACCTCGAACGCGTGCGCCACGACGGGGTCGGGCACCTCGCCGAACGTGACCCACAGGAAGTTCTCCGCGAACCCGAGGTCGTCGCGCGGCTCCACGGGCTCCTGCCCGCGGCGCCGGCGCTGGTCGAGGGCGACGATCCCGGGCAGCTGCGCGAGCAGGCTGATCGACTTGGCCAGGTTGGCCTCGCGCGACGAGTCCTCGGCGCGCGGGTCGTGCGCGCCGATCACGCTGACCGCGGTGCGCACGACGTCCATCGGGTGGCAGGTCGTCGGCAGCGACCGGACGGCCTGCACGACGCGGTCGTCCAGGGCCCGCTGCGACCGTTCGGCCGCCTGCAGCTCGGCCAGCTGTGCGGCGTCGGGGAGCTCGCCGTGCCAGAGCAGGTACGCGACCTCCTCGAACGAGCGCTGCGCGGCCAGCTGCTGCACCGGGTAGCCGCGGTAGAGCAACGAGTTGCTGGCGGCGTCCACGGAGGAGATCTCGGTGGTGTCGACGACCACCCCCGCCAGGCCCTTGTGGATCTGGACGTCGGACTCGGTCATGCAGGTGCCTCCATCGGCGGTGATGGTGATGCTCGTGACTGGAGCATCATGCCCCCATCGACCGCCCGCATCGCCACTCGAACCCGCCCGTCGGAGCAGAAGGACCGTCAGCCCTGCAGGCTCGCGATCTGCGCGCGGGCGGCCCCCACGAGCTCGTCGTTGGTGTGCGCGTGGCCCCACAGCCCCCAGCCACCGGCGGGCGCCTCGGTCAGCAGCACCCATGTCCGCTCCGCGAGCCCGGGGTCCCCGGCCGCGGCCACGACGGCGTCCGTCAGGCGGCGCACGACCGCGAGCTGCTTGTCCCGGTCGAGGGCGCCGGCGTTGGTGAGCACCTGGACGCGGACGTACGTGCTGTCGCCGTCGACGTTCGCCAGGGCGGTGGCGGGGAGCTCGTGCACGAACGCGGCCGTGTTCTGCCGGAACATCGGGATGTCGGGCACCTGCTCGACCTCCATCACCGTCCGGGCCAGCTCCGCGGCGAGGGCGTGCGTGTCGGGGAACGTCCCGGCGGCGGCGTAGACGTCGATCATGGGCATGGCGGAACCTCCGGAGCGACCTGCACGGGTACTATGACGATCATCATAATCGCCGGGCGGCAGAAGGGAAGAGGCATGGCAGCCGACGATCCGCGCAGCCGGATGGTGCAGTCCGCGACGGTGCTCCTCGCGCGGGGAGGGGTCGGCCGTGCGTCGTTCGCGCACGTGCTCGCGCACTCGGGCGCGCCGCGGGGGTCGATCTACCACCACTTCCCCGAGGGCAAGGACCAGCTGGTCGCCGAGGCCGTCGCCCTGGCCGGCGCCCGTGCCGTCGCGGGACTCGACCACCTGGCCGGCGGGTCGGCGCTCGACGTGCTCGACGGCTTCGTCGCGATGTGGCGCGCGGTGCTGGTGCGCTCGTCGTTCGGGGTCGGCTGCTCGGTGCTCGGCACGGTCGTGACCGACGACGACGAGCAGCGGCTCGACCAGGCCGCCGCGATCTTCCGCGCATGGCGGGACCGGCTGGCCGAGCTGCTGAGCGAGGCGGGCCTGGCCGGCGACGCCCGCGCCGTGGCGACGCTGGTGATCGCGTCGACCGAGGGCGCGGTCGTGCTGGCGCGGGCCGCCCGGGACCTCGAGCCGCTGGAGACCGTGCACGCGCAGCTCCGCGCGCTGGTGGGCGGCTGACCCGGAGCCTCAGAGGCGGAAGTTGAACACGTCCGCGTCGAAGTGGTTGTAGGACTCGTAGTCGAGCAGCTCGTAGAGCTCGGCCCGCGTCTGCATCTGGTCCAGCAGCCCGGCCTGCGTGCCCTCGGTGAGGATCTGGTCGAGGCCGCGCATCGCGGCGCCCATCGCCAGGCGCAGCAGCGTGACCGGGTAGATGACCAGGTTGATGCCGATGTCCTCGAGCTGCTGCGCGGTGAGCAGCTCGCCCTTGCCGAACTCCGTCATGTTGGCCAGCAGGGGCACGTCGACCGCGGCCCGCACGGCCGCGAACTCCTCGGGGCTGGTGAGCGCCTCGGGGAAGATCGCGTCGGCGCCGGCGTCGACCAGTGCCTTCGCCCGGTCGATCGCCGCGGCGAGCCCGTCGACCGCGCGGATGTCGGTCCGGGCCATCACGAGGAAGTTGGGGTCCCGGCGCCCGTCGACGGCCGCCTTGATGCGCTTGAGAGCCGTGTCCTCGTCGACCACGGCCTTGCCGTCGAGGTGCCCGCACCGCTTCGGGTTGACCTGGTCCTCGATGTGGCAGCCGGCCAGGCCGGCGTCCTCGAGGCCCTGGATGGTCCGCGCGACGTTCATGGGTTCGCCGAAGCCCGTGTCGGCGTCGACGATCGCGGGCAGGCCCGTCATGCGGGCGATCTGGCCGGCCCGCTGGGTGACCTCCGTGGCGGTGGTCAGGCCGATGTCGGGCAGGCCCAGGTCGGCGGCCAGCACCGCGCCCGAGACGTAGACGCCGTCGAAGCCCTTGGCCTCGATCAGCCGAGCCGAGAGCGGGTTGAACGCGCCGGGAAGCCGGAGCAGCCGCCCGCTGGCCAGGCCCTCGCGCAGCGCGACGCGCTTGTCCGCCGCGGTGGTCGTCGCGTAGAGCATCAGAAGAGTCCTTCCGGGGTGACCACCGTGTCGAGCAGACCGGCGGGGGCGACGACGGTGAGGCCGGCGAGCTCGTCGGCCGTCAGGGAGGGCAGGCGCTGGGCGACGTCGAGGAACCGCTCGATCTCCGCGCCGTCGAGCACGCCAGCCGCGAGGGTCCGGAACTTCGCCACGTACTGCTCCCGGGCGAAGGGCCGGGCGCCCAGCGGGTGGGCGTCGGCGACCGCGATCTCGGCCTCCACGACCTCGCCCGACGTGGTCGTGATGACCACCCGGCCGCCGAACGCCTTCTCGTCCGGGTCCGTCGAGTGGTAGCGGCGCGTCCACTCCGGGTCCTCGGTCGTCGTGACCTTGAGCCAGAGCGCGATGGTGTCCGCCCGGCCCGCGCGCGACGGCGCGTACGAGTCGACGTGGTGCCAGGCGCCGTCCTGCAGCGCGACCGTGAAGATGTACGGGATCGAGTGGTCGAGCGTCTCGCGCGACGCGGTCGGGTCGTACTTCTGCGGGTCGTTGGCGCCCGAGCCGATCACGTAGTGCGTGTGGTGCGAGGTGTGGATGACGATCGACGCCACGTTCGCCGGGTCCGTGAGGTCCGGGCGCTCGCCGTGCAGGCGCCGGGCCAGGTCGATGAGCGCCTGCGACTGGTACTCCGCCGAGTGCTCCTTGGTGTACGTGTCGAGGATCGCCGTCTTGGGCTCGCCGGGGGCCGGCAGCGGCACGTCGTACGCGGCGTCGGGCCCGTCCAGCATCCACGCGATGACGCCGTCCTCGCCCTCGTAGATGGGCGTCGGCGACGTCTCGCCGCGCATCGCGCGGTCGACCGCCTCGATGGCGACCTTGCCCGCGAACGCAGGCGCGTAGGCCTTCCAGCTCGAGATCTCGCCCTTGCGCGACTGCCGCGTCGCCGTCGTGGTGTGCAGCGCCTGGCCGACCGCGTGGAAGATCACCTCGGGGGACAGGCCGAGCAGCGTGCCGAGCCCGGCGGCCACCGACGGGCCCAGGTGCGCGACGTGGTCGATCTTGTGCGCGTGCAGGCTGATGGCCCGCACCAGGTCGACCTGGATCTCGTAGCCGGTGGCGATGGCGCGGACCAGCTCCTGGCCCGAACGGCMCGTGTGCTGGGCGACCGCGACGATCGGCGGGATGTTGTCGCCGGGGTGCGAGTAGTCGGCCGCGAGGAACGTGTCGTGGTAGTCGAGCTCGCGGACGGCGACGCCGTTGGCCCAGGCCGCCCACTCGGGGCTGACGACCCTGGTGGGCGCGACGCCGGAGACCGTCGCCCCGTGCTTCGGGCCTGCGTACGGGTGGGCCAGGGCCTGCGCGCGGGCGGCCGACGGGGGAGTGCGGGTCAGCGACGCGACGGTGACCGCGGCGTTGTCGATCACGCGGTTGATGATCATGTCGACCACCTCGTCCGGCACGGCGACCGGGTCGGCGGCGACCTCGGCGATGGCCCAGGCGAGCTGGTCGGTGCGCGCCAGGCGGTCGGCGCTCGGGTGCACGCGGACGGGGTGGTTCTGCGTCATGGGTCGCTTCCTGGTGGGGGCTGTCGGTCAGCGTGCGTGGGCCATGTCCCCGACGGCGAGCCGTCGCAGGACCTCGATGACGACGGTCGCGGAGCGGTCCGCGGCGTCGTCCACGTGCGTGAGGAAGTCGGCGCCGGCCACCGGGCCGCAGAGGTCCGAGATGCCGCGGACCGACAGGAACGGCACGCCGTACAGGTGGGCGGTGTGGGCCAGCGCCGCCGACTCCATGTCGGTCGCCATGGCGCCCGGGAAGGCCGCGCGGATCCGGTCGATCCGGCTGGCGTCGATGAACGAGTCCCCGGACAGGACGGTCCCGGACAGGATGCGCAGGTCGACGCTCGCGGTCGCGGCGGCGTCGTGCAGGATCTGCTCCGCCTCGTACACCTCGGGCATGCCGGGCACCTGGCCCAGCTCGTACCCGAACGCTCGGGCGTCGGCGCCGGAGTAGACGTACTCGGACCCGACCACCACGTCGCCGACCCGGACGTCCAGGCCCACGCCGCCCGCGCTGCCCGCGCTGATCACCGCGCGCGGGTGCGTGCCCTGGATGGCGACCGCCGCCGCCGTCGCCGAGTTCACCAGGCCGATGCCGCACTGCACCAGCAGCACCTGCCGGCCGCAGATGGTCAGCAGCCGGTGCTCGGCGTGGCCCATCGCGGTCGGGTCGCCGACGACGTCCGCACGCGTGAGGAACGCGGCGGACTCGTCGGCCATCGCGGTGACGATGACGGCGTCGACGGCGATCATGCCGTGGCTGCGCTGACCTGCGCCCACTCCTCGCGGGCCGCCAGGAACGTCCGTGCCGCGTCCTGCGCGCCCTCGAGCGTGTGGTTGGCGCCCCAGCCGCACTGGACCTCGTTGGCGGCGGGGACCTCGGTCGCCGTCGTGATGTCCGTGAGCGTGTCCTGGACCAGGCCGAGCACGTCGTCGTACGCCCACTCGCCCTGCAGGATCAGGTAGAACCCGGTCTGGCAGCCCATCGGCGAGAAGTCGATGACCCGGTCCGAGTGGTTGCGGGAGTGCTCCGCGAACAGGTGCTCGAGCGAGTGGACCGTCGGCATCTCGAGGTGCGCGACGTTGGGCTGCGTGAACCGGACGTCGTACTTCTGGATCACGTCACCGGCGGGAAGGTGCTTGGTGTCGGCCAGGCGCACGTACGGCGCGGCCACGGTCCGGTGGTCGAGGTTGAACGACTCGACGTTCATGCGGGGCTGGTTCATGTGCCCCATTGTCCCCTTCCCCGGGCCGGCCACCGAACCGCCCTCGTACGATCGGCCCGTGCCCACCCCCGAGTTCATCCTCGCGCTGCGCGCCTTCGTCGGTCACGAGTCGCTGTGGCTGCCCGGCGTGACCGCCGTCGTCGTGCGCGGGGACGAGCTCCTCCTGGTCCGCCGTGCGGACAACGGTGAGTGGACGCCGGTCACGGGCATCGTCGACCCCGGCGAGGAGCCTGCCGTCGCGGGCGCCCGTGAGGTCCTCGAGGAGGCGTCCGTCGTTGCCGTGGCCGAGCGGCTCGCCTGGGTGCACGTGCTGCCGCCGACCGTCTGGGACAACGGCGACCGCGCGCAGTTCCTCGACCACACGTTCCGGTTCCGCTACGTCTCGGGCGAGCCGTTCCCCGCCGACGGCGAGAACACCGAGGCGGCCTGGTTCGCCCTCGACGCGCTGCCGCCGATGTCGGCGGAGATGCACGCGCGGATCGCCCGCGCGCTGGCGCCCGAGGGGCCGGCGGCGTTCGGGGTCTGAGTCAGCCGGCGGTGCTCATCGACTGCGTGCCCAGCACCCGCACCAGCGCCAGCGAGTCGGCGTCGGGCGAGCCCGGCTCGGCCGAGTACACGATCACGGTCTGGTCGCTGTCCGGCACGTGCAGGGCGTCGCAGTCGAGGCGGATCAGCCCGAGGCTCGGGTGGTCGATCGTCTTGCCCTGGAACGGCCAGGACGTCGACGAGCCGCCGGCGCGCCACAGCTCGTCGAAGCGCGGGCTGCCGCGGCGCAGCTCACTGACCAGGTCGCGCACCGACGGGTCCCGCGGGTAACGGGCGGCGGTGGCCCGCAGGGTGGCCACCGACTGGGCCTCGGTCGCGGCGCGCTCCTCGTCACCCATCGCGACGCGGCTGCGACGCGGGTCGGGCGTGCCCAGGAACCGGAGCCAGATGATGT
>NZ_JBFULZ010000056.1:0-21575 GCF_054049635.1 Cellulomonas sp. P5_C6
ACCTGCGCGCTCGCGACGATCCCCGCCGGGGGCTCGCAGCAGGTGCTGGTCAACGTCCGCTGGGCCGGCAGCGCGAAGGGCACGGCGACGGTGGTGGTCGACGCCCCCGGGGCGACCGTGAGCTCGCAGCGGTCGGTGCAGACCTCGTCGGCCGGGCTGAACGCGCGCGACAGCTTCGAGCACGCCGACGTGACGGAGATCGGCGCACCGCTGCTGTCCTGCGACTCCGCGCTGCCCGAGTGCGCGTCGGCGCTGGTGGCCGGCGACCGGGACAACAACTCGTTCGCCATGGTGGCGCTGGACGAGGCGCCGCCGGCTCCCAAGACGCCCCGTGCCTCCGTCCCGGTCTCGTCGACCGCGCGGCTCGACGTCCCGGCCGGCCGCTCGATCGTCTTCGCGGGGCTCTACTGGTCCGCGAACATCGGTCCGGGCGACGCGTGGAGCGGACCGCTGACGTCGGCCCACCTGCGGGGACCCGGCGGCACGTACACGGACGTCACGGGTGAGCCGATCGCGCAGCCGACCGACAGCTCGGGCCGGAAGTACTACCAGTCGTTCGCCGACGTCACCGCGCAGGTCGCGGCCGGCGGGTCGGGGGACTGGTCGGTGGCCGACGTCGCCGTGAGCGCCTCCGCCAAGGACAAGGACCGGACGTACTACGCGGGCTGGTCGCTGGTCGTCGTGTACTCGGACCCGGGTTCGGCCGCGTCCGTCACCGTGTACGACGGCGGGCAGTGGATCGGCACCTCGGCGGCGCCGCTGGCGTTCGAGTTCGCCTCGACCGCCGGGACGACCGCCCGGATCGGCGTCGTGGCGTGGGAGGGCGACCGGACCGGCACGGGCGACCGGCTGCTGCTCGGCGACACCTGCCTGGGCGGCACCAGCTCGGGCGCCAGCGTGAAGCGCGCCCTGGTGCCCACGCGCTGGGACGGCAGCAGCGGCTCCGACACCAACGCGTTCGACTCCACCGCGACCGGCTGGCGGGCCGGCAACTCGCTGGGGACGGACGCCAAGGCGTTCCAGACGGTCACGCTCGCGTGCGACGTGAGCTCGCTGACGGCGACCACCGCCGGCGACCAGTACCTGATCGGGGCGATCACGCTGCGGTCGACGCCCGCGGACGGCGTCGGGAGCGCGGCGACCCGCTGATCGGGCGCCGCCCGGTCAGACGGCGGCGACCGCGTCGGCCACCGGCACGTCCCCCTCGACGAGCTCGAGCACGAGACCGGCCGTGCGTGGGTCGTGCAGCAGGGCGACGAGCACCGCGGCGACATCGGCCCGCGGGACCGAGCCGCGCGGCACGGCGCTCTCGAGGCGGACCGTGCCCCGGGCCGTGGCGTCGGTGAGGCCGCCCGGGCGCAGGATCGTCCAGTCCAGGTCTCGGGCGCGCAGGTCGAGCTCGGCGGCGCGCTTGGCGACGAGGTAGGCGGCGAACACCTCGTCCGTTCCCGCCGGCGGGGGCGCGCCGGCGCCCATCGACGAGATCAGGACGTASCGSCGCACCCCCGCCTGCTCGGCGCCCTCGGCCAGCAGGCCTGCGGCCGCGCGGTCGACGGTGTCCTTGCGAACCGCGCCGCTGCCGGGTCCCGCCCCGGCGGCGAACACCACGGCGTCGGCGCCCGCGATCGCCTCGGCGACGTCGCGGGCGTTGGCCCGTTCCAGGTCCAGCACGACGGCCTCGGCGCCGTCCGCGACGACGTCGTCGACCTGGCCGAGCTGCCGGATCAGGGCGACGGCGACGTCTCCTCGTGCGGTGAGGGCGCGGGAGAGGTGGCGCGCGATCTGCCCGTGACCGCCCGCGATGGCGATGCGCATGACACCCACGGTAGGCACGGCCGCGAGGACCGGCGAGCCGGGGACGCTGCCGGGCCCTGAGCCCCCAGAGCGTGGGGCCCGGCAGCGCTGGTCCTCAGCCGACATCCCCCGGGTCGGCGAGGACGTCGAGGAGCCGCAGGTGGCTCAGCCGGTCGCCCAGGCGGTGCACGTCGTCGGAACCCGCCGGTGCCAGCGAGAGCGCCGTGTACGTGTCGGCGCCCGGGAGCAGCTCGGAGGCGAACTCGCGCAGCACCTCGGCGACCTCGGCGAGGTCGCCCGGTGCGCGGGTGGAGCCCTCGGGCAGGCTCACGTACACGATCAGCCCGGGTTGCGGGCGGGGCAGAGGGGCAGCGATTGCCATGGACGTCTCCGGGTGCGCGGTCCGCCGTGCCCGAGGGACGGGCGGCGGTCTGGTCGAGGGGCCTGGGGGTGGATCAGGACCGATGACACGCGCACGGATACGCGGCGACGAGGCGCAGCGCAGACGTGGTCATGAGGCGACTGTCGCACGCCGACTCGTCGGCACCAAGGGAGATTCGTCCGTGTCCCAGGTGCTGGGACGGGTCAGACGACGCCGTAGAGCCGGTCTCCCGCGTCCCCGAGCCCGGGGACGATGTACGCCTTGTCGTTGAGCCGCTCGTCGACGGCCGCGACCACGATGGACACGTCGGCCCGGTCACCCACGGCCTTCTCGACCACCGCGAGACCCTCGGGCGCCGCCAGGAGGCACACGGCCGTGACGTCGCGGGCGCCGCGCGCCAGCAGGAAGTCGATGGCGGCGACGAGCGTGCCGCCCGTGGCCAGCATGGGGTCCAGCAGGAAGCACTGCCGGCCCGACAGGTCGTCGGGGAGCCGGTTGGCGTAGGTGATGGCCTCCAGCGTCTCCTCGTCGCGCTGCATGCCCAGGAACCCGACCTCGGCGGTCGGCAGCAGGCGGGTCATCCCGTCCAGCATGCCGAGACCGGCCCGCAGGATGGGCACGACGAGCGGGCGGGGGTCGGCCAGCTTCACGCCCGTGGTCGCGGTGACCGGCGTGACGATGTCGACGGCCTCGACGTGCACCTCGCGCGTCGCCTCGTAGGCGAGCAGGGTGACCAGCTCGTCGACCAGGAGGCGGAAGGTGGGCGACGCGGTGTTCTCGTCGCGCAGGACGGTGAGCTTGTGGGCGACCAGGGGGTGGTCCGCGACGTGCAGGCGCATGGCCTCAACCTACCGGGCGCGCGGTGCGCGATGATGCCCCCATGACCGAGGTCCTCCGCCCGCTGCAGGCGGCCGACGCGTGGGCGATGGGGCTGGCGCTCGACGAGGCGCGCCGGGCGGTGCAGACGGACGACGTCCCGGTCGGCGCGGTCGTCGTCGGACCCCACGGCGAGGTCGTCGGGCGTGGGCGCAACACGCGGGAGGCCCACGCCGACCCGACCGGGCACGCGGAGATCCTGGCGCTGCGGTCGGCGGCCGAGAACCTTGGGCGGTGGCGGCTGGACGACTGCACCCTCGTCGTGACCCTGGAGCCCTGCCTCATGTGCGCGGGCGCGACGGTCCTCGCGCGCATCCCGCGGCTGGTGCTGGGCGCGTGGGACCCGAAGGCCGGCGCCTGTGGGTCGCAGTGGGACGTGGTGCGCGACCGGCGGCTCAACCACCGGGTCGAGGTGGTGGGCGGCGTGCGGGCCGACGAGTGCGGCCTCCTGCTGCAGCGGTTCTTCGAGGCCCACCGGGACTGACTCAGCGCGGCGTCGGCAGCGTCTCGGCCAGGTCCGTCAGGGTCTCGGACGTCCCCGCGTCGAGCGTCACCGCCGCGTACTTGTCCCCGCGGGTGGCGCCCCGGTTCACGACGACGACGGGTTTGCCCGTCTGAGCCGCGTGCCGCACGAACCGCAGACCTGACTGGACCGTGAGCGACGACCCGGCGACCAGCAGCGCGTCGGCGTCGTCGACCATCGCGTACGCCCGCTCCACCCGCTCCCGCGGCACCGTCTCGCCGAAGTACACGATGTCGGGCTTGAGCATCCCGCCACAGGCGCTGCAGGCGGCGACGACGAAGCCGCTGGTCTGCTCGATGACGGCGTCGGCGTCGGGGGCGATCTCGATGTCCGCGACAGCCGCGGCGAACCCGGGGTTGAGGGTGTCCAGGCGGGTGGCCAGCTCGGCGCGCGAGATCACCGTGCCGCACGACAGGCAGCGGACCCGGTCGTAGCGGCCGTGCAGGTCGATGACGTGCCGCGACCCCGCGGCCTCGTGCAGCAGGTCGACGTTCTGCGTGATCAGCCCGGTGACGACCCCGCGGTGCTCGAGTGCCGCGAGCGCCCGGTGCCCCGCGTTCGGCATGGTCCGGTGCACGTGCCGCCAGCCCACGTGGTTGCGGGCCCAGTAGTGCCGACGGAAGCCCTCGTCGCCCGTGAACTGCTGGAACGTCATCGGCGTGCGCGGCGGGGAGTCGGGGCCGCGGTAGTCGGGGATGCCGGAATCCGTCGAGACTCCCGCGCCCGTGAGCGCCGCGATCCGGTGGCCGGCGAGCACCTCGACCACGTCGGCCAGGGAGCCGGCGGTCATCGGGACGGCGTCGTTCGGCGTGCTCACCGGACCACGGTACGACGCCGATTCGGAGGACGGGCTCCCGACCAGGTACCCTTCTCGCCGAGGTAGCGTGTCCGAGCGGCCTAAGGAGCACGCCTCGAAAGCGTGTGTGGGTGAAAGTCCACCGTGGGTTCAAATCCCACCGCTACCGCAACGGCAGTGAACGCAGGGCCCTGACCAGCAGAAACGCCGGTCTGGGCCCTTCGTTTTGCCTCAAACTCGCCCAATTGGACTCCACTTTGGGGACCGAAGCAGCGCGGCAACCTGCAACCCGGTGCGAGCCGGATGAGCGTCCGACCAGGTCAGGCACGAGATCGTCCAATCGGTCCAACCTTGTCCCACCGTCCGTCGGAAGCCGTGTGCTACCGCAGCCKCAGTGAACGCAGTGCGCTGACCAGCAGCAACGCCAGGCCGGGCCCTCCGTTTGCCCTCAAACTCACGAAATTCGACTCGGAGCCTGACCCGCTATCGCGGCACTTTCGGTTTCGTCGATCATGCACGGCGCCGCAGCTCGACGAGTCCTCGCGCTCTTCTCTGCTCGGCCCCTCAGGGAGGCCCGCATGGACGTCGTCTTGGGCCATGCACGCCTGAACAGCACGGAGATCACGTCGAAGCGATACACCGCTCGCAGGGGGACTTGACCCACGTCGAGCGTGCGCCGCCAATCCGGGCGTTTCCATAGGCTGGCGATACGTGCGACCTCCTAGCATGGCCGGATGCGCGTGCTGGTCGTGGAGGACGAGCCCTACATGGCCGAGGCCATCCGCGATGGATTGCGCCTGGAAGCGATCGCGGCGGACATCGCGGGCGACGGCGACGCGGCTCTGGAGCTGTTGAGCATCAATGCGTACGACATCGCCGTGCTCGACCGCGACATCCCGGGGCCGTCGGGTGACGACGTCGCGGGGAGCATCGTCGCGTCGGGCGCGGGCATGCCGATCTTGATGCTCACTGCGGCGGACCGGCTGGAGGATAAGGCCTCGGGGTTCGGTCTTGGGGCGGACGACTATCTGACCAAGCCGTTCGAGCTCCGGGAGCTGGTGCTGCGGTTGAGGGCGCTGGACCGCAGGCGCACGCTGAGCCGGCCGCCGGTGCACGAGATCGCGGGTCTACGGCTGGATCCGTTCCGCCGAGAGGTCTTCCGCGACGGCCGGTACGTGGCTCTGACGCGGAAGCAATTCGCGGTGCTAGAGGTGCTCGTGAGTGCGGAGGGCGGTGTGATCAGCGCCGAGGAGCTCTTGGAGCGCGCGTGGGACGAGAACGCCGACCCATTCACGAACGCGGTTCGAATCACGGTCTCGGCGTTGCGCAAGCGGCTCGGCGAACCGTGGCTCATCGTGACCGTGCCCGGCGTCGGATACCGGATCGGCGCGGCAGTGGGTCAGGCGGAGCAGCGTGGCTAGACGCGCCGGGATGAGCGTTCGGCTCAAGCTCACACTGAGCTACGCGGGCTTCCTGACACTCGCGGGCGTGCTGCTCCTCGCGGCCGTGTGGGTCTTCCTGCTGCGTGGGGTCCCAAACCTCGTGTTCGTGCCAGACGCGTCGGACTTCCGCCGGGCTTTCGGGCCGCATGTCTTCGGGACGACGGCCTTCGGACCACGGTCGTTCGTCCTTGTTGCCTTCGCGATTCTGGTCTTCCTGTTCCTGTTCGGGCTTGCCGGGGGGTGGCTCCTCGCTGGCCGGATGCTCGCGCCCCTGGTCCGTATCACGGATGCGGCTCGGGTCGCCGGGAACGGTTCGCTCTCGCACCGTGTCGAGCTCGACGGCCGTCACGATGAGTTCCGGGAGCTCGCGGACGCCTTCGACGGGATGCTCGCGCGGCTCGAGGCGCACGTCGCCGAGCAGCAGCGGTTCGCGGCCAACGCCTCGCACGAGCTGCGCACGCCGCTGGCGATCACACAGACCCTGCTCGAGGTCGCACGTAACGACCCGAACCGCGACAACGAGGTCCTCGACGAACGCCTGCGGATCGTGAACACTCGCGCGATCGATCTGACGGAAGCGCTGCTGCTGCTCAGCCGAGCCGATCAGAGATCGTTCGCGCGGGAAAGCGTGGACGTCTCCCTGGCCGTCGAGCAAGCGGCGGAGACGCTCCTGCCGCTCGCCGAGGCCCACGGGATCACCATCGAGTCCTCGGGAGACGTCGCAAYGACCATCGGCTCACCGCCACTCTTGCTCCAGCTGACGATGAATCTGCTTCAGAACGCGATCGTGCACAACCTGGGAGACCACGGGACAGTCTGGGTCAGCACCTGCCAACGAACGAGCCTCAGCGTGCTAACGGTCGAGAACACGGGCGGCCCGCTCGACCTTGAGGTGGTCGAGACGCTCACCGAACCGTTTCTGCGCGGCAACGGACGGGCCCGCACCGACAACGAAGGCCTCGGCCTTGGCCTGGCGATCGTCAAGAGCATCACCGCGGCCCACGACGGAACCCTCACGCTGACGCCTCGGTCAGGCGGCGGCCTACGGGTGACCGTGGAGCTCCCGGCCGCCGTCTAGGAACGTATCCGCGGTATATCGAAAACTGCATACGCGCTCGCGACCGTGCCGTCCGTTGACTGAGGGCATGAGAGAAACACGAACGACCGGCCAGCGTGGTGCGGCGCGTGCCGCCCTCCTCCTCACCCTGCTGCTTTCCACGCTGGGTGCGTGCAGCACCGGCCACGACGCGCCCTCGAGTGCCGACCCGTCGGAGTCCGCCGGCCAGTACGCGTTCTCGGAGGCCGGGTTCGAGCAGTGCCTGACCGACAGCGATGTCGAGTTCCGCAAGGACGGCGACGGGGGCCTGTCGATCGTGAACCCGACCGACCCTCGCACCTCCAAGGCGGGGGACCGCTGCTCATCGCTGACGACGAAGCCACAGTCGGACGCGGTGACCCGATTCGCGAATGCCGTAACGCTCGCGATCGCGCGCTGCCTATCGGACCTCGGCTATCACGTCACCACGAACGGGAACACCGACGGGCTGACAGACGGTGGCGGCAACGCGGTGGCCACGTTCAGCCTGCCCGATTCCGAGAAGCAGTCCGCCCCATACGACGCGGACAACGACCGGTGCATGAAGGAAGCCGAGCAGACGATCCCGTCTCCCGCGCCCTGAGCGCGCCCGTCAGCAGCAGCGACTTTGAGAGGTCCACGTGCCACGAGCTCGTAGCAAGATCAGCGGTCGCAGGGCCGCGACCATCGTCGCACTGCTCGCGATCGCCTCGTTGGCGGCCGGGTGCGACGCCGCCCCGGCAGCACCGAAGGCCCCGGCGGAAGCGCTCCCGGACGGGGACTGGGTCGGGGTGTCGAGCGGCGACCTGATGACACAGACGCCATACGACGGCCTGGTCGGGCCCGCCGGTACGGCGACCATCCAGTCCTCAGCCGTCGGCACCATCACTCGAGTGCTGAGCGTGGGTGCGACGATCCACCCGGGCGATGCCGTCTCCTTCGTCGACGAGATGCCGGTGATCGCCCTCCCCGGCGACGTCCCGGCGTTCCGCGACCTGCTGGCTCCCGGAGCCGCGCCGGCCGCGCCGGTCGCGGGGGATGCCGCGACGCCCCCGGTCCCGGTCCCGGTCCCGCCGACTGCGCCTGTGCAGGGAGCCGATGTCGAACAGCTTCAACGATTCCTGGCGACGTCCGGTTACTTCACGGGACCGGTCAACGGCCGGTTCAGCTCGGAGCTCGGTCGATCGAGCCGACGGTGGCGCTCCGATCACGGCATGCCGAGTGCGCTCGGCTTCACCCAGCAGGAGCTCCTCTTCATCCCTGGGGCGGGGCCGTGGACGGTGACCAAGGTGCCGACGACGTTGGGGCAGGCGTTCACGGGTGGACCGATGATCGAGGTCTCGACGGGCGGGACGGCGGTCACCGTCTCGCTCGACACTGCTCCACCGAACGACGCGACGTACGCCATCGAGCCGGCGCACGGCTCCGCCGGGACAACGACGATCTCGTTGACCGCGGCCGGACCGGCGACTCCGAGCGACGGCGGGAAGTACGCCATCACACTGCTGCCGCAGGGGCCAGTGGATGCCGCGATCGGCACGACCGTCATCGTCGAGCAGCGACAGCTCCTCGCGAAGGCGGTCGTCACAATTCCCGTGGCAGCCGTTCGGCTCGATGCGTCGGGCAAGCCGGTGGCCCACTGTCGGGGCGCGGCGGACGGCGCCGAGAAGGAGTGCCCTCTGACGCTGGGTGCTACAGACGGCACGGCCGTCGAGGTGCGCAGCGGTCTCGTCGCGGGCATGCGCGTGGCGGTGTCGCCGTGACCGCCCGCGCCGGTGACGCGGTCGTCGAACTCGAGGACGTCGCCGTCTCGTACGGGGCGACGACGATCTTAACCGGCGTCAGTGCGTCCGTGCGGATCGGCGACTACGTGACCGTCACGGGCAGGTCGGGCGCGGGGAAGAGCACCCTGCTCAACCTCATTGCGGGCACCACCTTCCCCACGCACGGGCACGTGCGGGTCGGGGACCACAACCTCAGTCGGCCCCGCGAGCGGCTGCTCGCCCAGCGAGACACCATCGGCTACCTGTTCCAAGCCGCGCACCTGGTGAGCTGGATGACCGCGGAACAGAACGTGGTGCTCGGGATGCGCTACCAGAGCGGCTCGAAATCAGAGCGTGCTGCACGGGCACGGGATGCGCTCGACCTCGTGGGGCTCGCCCACCGGATGGACCACCGACCGTCCGCGCTCTCCGGCGGGGAGCGACAGCGCGTCGCCCTGGCGCGCGCCGTGGCCCGCAGGCCGCAGGTGCTGCTCGCCGACGAACCGACCGGCAATCTCGACGCGGAGACCGGAAGCTCGGTCATGGACCTGATCGAGCGGATCGGCGCCCAGGCTGCGCTCGTGCTGGTCACGCACGATCCGGTGCTGGCCAGCCGCGGCAGTCGCCAGTGGCAGGTTGCCGACGGCGGGATCAGCGAGACGAGCCGTCATGTTGGTGCGTGAGGCCCTCGGCGCCCTGCGCGCCCGGCCGCGAACCCTGGTCGCCGGGGTCGCGATGGTCCTGGTCGCCGTGGGCGCGATGATCATCATCCCCGCGGTCACGTCAGCCGCGTCCGCACGGGTGCTCGCGGATCTGAATGCGCTCGGGTCTAACGCCTGGATCGTGCAGCCGCAGCCCGTGGTCGGCGCGGCGGACGCGAGCCTGCCGCACGGCAGCCTTGCCCGCGCGAGCGACCTCTCTGGCGTCCTCGAGGCATACCTGGAAGTCACGACGTCTGCCGCCGTCGAGACGAGCCGCGCCGACGACGCACCGCACCCCGTGTCCGTCGTCGGACTGGACGCGACCCCGGGTGGCCACGCGGTCGACGTGGTTGAGGGGAGCTACCGCCCCGTCCCCGGCTTCCGGTTCGCGGTCATCGGACGCCGAGCAGCCGACAGCCTCGGCCTCAGCAGCTTCCCCACGGTCGTCATGGTGACGTCGGAGCCCGTGGTGGTAACGGGCATTCTCGTCGGCGATCCCCTGATGCCCGAGCTCCAGGACGCGGTTGTCACCGACGCCAGGACGGCCCGGGCGCTGACACCCGGCAGCTCGACCGAAAAGCTCCTCGTCCGCAGCGACGGAGCCCTGCAGCCCGACCGCATCGCCTCGGGGATCGACCCGACAGGGACCTCGCACCTCAGTGTCGCCCAGCCGAGTGCGTTGGTCGCGGCCCGCGACCGGTCGTCGGCCACCCTGCGTACGCTCGCCGTCGCCGCGAGCAGCGCGGCCTTCGGCATCGCGGCTCTGGGCATCGCGATCATGCTGACGTCGTCCGTCCGGCAGCGCACCGCCGAGCTCGCCGTGCGGCGGGTCCACGGCGCGCCGGCGCACGCGATCGCCGGGCTCGTGGCGTGTGAGGGGCTTCTGCTTGGCGTGGCCGGGGGCATCACAGGCCTCGTCGTGAGCAATGTCGTCGTGCATGTCGTCACCCGCCTGCGGGACTGGCCGAACCAGCTCAACACGACCCTCCAGGCGCTGGCCTTCATCGCCGCGATCGCGTTGTGCCTCGCAGCGTCGCTGCCTCCTGCGTTCGTAGCGCTGCGGGTGCAGCCCGCGAGGGCATTCGCCGTGGAGTAGTTCCGGCCATCGTCGCGCCTGTCGCGCGACCCATGTCGGCCGACGGCGGTTCGCGATTACGCGGGCGGGCCGTGGGTCTCTTTGTCGACCGTCCGAACTGCGGCGGCGGCGCACTACGAAGCAGGGGGACCAGTGATACCGACGCAATCCATCGGCCGCAACGAACGGAACGACGGCAGACATCGTGGAGAGGCGTGTGGATGTCTGCCTGGGTTGTCGATCTGTGCGCGGGACCGGTTCGAGCAATTCTTTCGGGAGTGCGCCGACGAGATTCGTCGCTACGCGGTTCGACGCGTCGGGCCGGGCTCTGCGGACGACGTCGTCAGCGAGACATTCATGGTCGCGTGGCGACGGTGGGACGACGTCCCGGACGAGGATGGCCAGCGGCGGGCGTGGATCTTCGTCGTAGCACGGAAGACGACCCAGCAGTCGGAGCGGACCCGTCGGCGTCGCGAGCTGCTGACCCTCAAGGCGCTTGCCTGCCACGCCCCCGACGTCACGCAGGAAGCGGTGGACGCAGTCGTTGAGGGTGACGACGTCTTTCGGCTCGTGGCGGGTCTCCCGAACGCCGAACGCGAAGCCATGGCGCTGGTGATCTGGGCGGGGCTGACGCCCACCCAAGCGGCGCTCCACCTCGGCTGCAGCGTGAGCGCTGTGTCGACCAGGCTCACGCGAGCTCGGCGACACCTTGCCGATGCCCTACGACAACGCGACCTCTGGGAGCAAGGCTTGTGATTCCGCGGTGTGACGCAAGTCACACCACTTGGACGTGATCCTGACAGCCATGGCGGCCATGTACGGGCGGGATGCGTCGCACGAGAAAAAAAGCGGTCCAACCGGACCAACCGCACTCTTGACGGCACCGCGGACGCCACCTGGATCTGGGACACCTCAGGCTCCCTGGCGACACGCGTCGGCGAATACGGCACCGACGGTCAACTTGCGGAGTCCTGGCTGGCGGACCCGACGTCCGCGACCGGCTCGCCACTGGCCAGCTACGTCGCGACCAGCGGCGCCAACTGGCTTCTCAGCGACGCGTCATTCAGCGTGCAAACGGCCGCTCGAGCGGACACCGGAACCATCAGCGGGACACGCGCGCTCGATCCCTTTGGCGGCGCAACCGGTCCCACAACCGGTGTCCTCGCAAGCGAGCCGATCTCATTCCATGGCCAGTACCTCGACGCACGCACCGGCAGCTACGACATGCGCGCCCGGTCCTACAGCCCCGCGACGGGACGATTCGACGGGACCGACCCGCTCGGGGTGCCGGTCGGATCCATGTCCGTCAACGCGTACTGGTACGCCGAGGGCAACCCACTGGTGAAGGTCGACCCGACCGGGCTGGTCGCATGCGGCCCGATGGACAGCGGCGACTGCAACGGCCGCAACTTGATCCCCCTGCTCAACCACAAGGCGAAGGTGTTGGACGACGCCGGATACCTCGCGATCTACAACAGCTTGACGCGCGACCAGCGGGACGAGATCGGCTTCGACGAGATGACTGTCATCAACAACGAAGCGGTCAACCGGCAACAGCACATGAAGGTCTGCTCAGAACAGGAGGGGTGCCTGCCACCATGCCCCGACCAGGGATACAACGTGTGCCAGGCAAAGCGCGCCGCGTTGCTGCTCGCCGGTTACGTTCTGAGCGAAGTGGGGGGGATGGCTCTAACTTCGCTCGTCGGCCGCGCGTGCGTCGCAAACACCGGAGATGATTTCGTCAACCTGGCGACTCCCGCTCGCACCAGCCACATCCTTGACGGCGAGGTCCGTCCCAACGGCACGTTCGGCGGTGGACACCGTTCAGGGACGGGATTTCCAGGGAAGTCGGAGTTCCCTGCCGAGTGGTCGGATGCGCGAGTCATGCACAATATGTCCGATGTGGCTACAGACCCGTCCCTCGTCTGGCGTGCGGGAGCGAAGCCGGGCGACTTCTGGGTCAATGGGAATCGCGGCGGGATCGACATGGAAGTGCTCATCCGCAACGACGAGATCTGGACCGGGTATCCGACGAACGTAATGAGGAACCCGTGAGCAGCGTCGATGACTATTTCGGCCGCGTCAGGGCGGCAGTCTGGGTCGCATCCGATTACGTCTCGACGGCTGGGCTCGCAGAAGCCCAGCGGCTCGTCGATCATGGAGAGCCAGCTGAGGGTATGTGCATCCTGGCGTGGGTAATCGTGAACGAGGACGTCCGTGTGCCCGCGAGCCTGATTCGAGACATCCGTGCTTTGTCCGAGGATCTGGTGCCGACGGAGCAGTTGCCGCCAGGCCTGGACGAGCACGCCATTGCCGGCCAGTCCTGACGGGGTGGTTCGAGTGGCACGCCGGGGCAGCTCGCTTGCCTTGGATCTGTCCTCCACGGGCTCGGCGAGCCAACGCTTAAGCTGTGGAAAGTCTGGCATGCGGACTTGATGTGACTCAGACGTGGGTCGGGATGGCCGAGATTGTACGTCGAAGGACCTTGAGGCCGGAGGCAACTCGTGCCCAGGTGCAGTGACGGCGAAGGTGGGGTCTGCTGCAGCGCTCGACGAGTTGCTGGGCGCTGCTGATGCTGGCGACACGCTTTTGGTGGGGCGCCTGGACGAAGTGTCCCTACCGCTGAGAGGTCGCCGATCGCTCTCCTCTTTGGCATCCAGCCCCGTCCGGAAACGTACAACGTGGTACATGCACAAGGCGGGCGTTCGACCAGGTCAGATACGAGATCGTCGAACCGAGCCAATGTCGTGCAAGACAAGCGACCGAAGCCCACCGCTACCGCCAGTCGAAGGGCCCCACCCGCATCACGCGGATTGTGGGGTCCTTCGTCGTTCCTGGTCACCGAAGACCCACCGGATTGGCCGATGAACCGGCGCGGCGCAGGGCGCCGCACGATGATCGTGCTGTGAGAGCTCAGGAAGCGCCCGTGACGATCGATCGGGCCGATGCCACCGCGCTGATCGGAGTCGTGGCGACCATCGCTGGGCATGCGGCCGCCGGCGATGTGACGTCGGAAGCGATGGCGCACCTGCAACGACGTCTGGCCGCCGACCTCGGCGTTCCCAGGTCTGCATCCCTCGATGAGCTGCTGGCGATGGTCAATCAGCGCCTTCGCCGCGCGCTGGACGAGCCCGCGTAGTCGGGATCTCAGCGACAGCCGCGTGCTCGATCAACTGGTCGATGACGCTCGCCGGCGCCCGGACCCCCTCGCGGGGACCCGGGCGTCGGCCGTCGAGGGGCGTGCCTAGACCACCCGGACGACGAACGAGAGCCCGCCGACCACCACGCCGGCGTCGTCGAGCTGGACGACGTCGAACGCGTGCAGCCGCCCGACCTCCTCGTCGGCGGCCACGGCGAAGGTCACTGCGGCGTGGCGCGACTTGGTCCCCTCGAACCGGGTACCCACCTCGCGCAGCTCGGGGACGGCCTCGGGCTTGACGGCGATCCCCAGCGGTCGGCGGATGTCGTCGACGAGCGGCCGGGTCTCGCGCGTGCTCAGCACCCGGACGCCCAGCTCGGCGAGAGGTTGAGTCGCCGGCAGGCCGCCCGCGCAGCCACCCATCTTCGTGAGCGCCCTGGCGTCCATGTCGAACGTCGTCTCGAGGGCCCGGACCGTGGCGGCTGCCTGGCCCTCGGAGGGAGCGCCGACGAGGAACCGGAACGTCATCGACTTGCCCTGCGCGACCTCCAGCACCTGGATGTTGCGCTGGGCCACGTGCCGGTCGCCGACCACGTCGAAGATCGACGGGTTGACGTAGGTGTCGAGCGGGAGCGTCAACGCGACCCGGGCCACGATGCAGCGGTGCCCGCTGTCGGTCGCCTGCGGCGTCCAGGGCAGCAGCACGTCCGTGGTCGAGTAGCCGTTCACGGTGACGAACGCGCCGCCGATCAGGAACGCCGTGGCCGGCGTGATGACGGTCGACGGGTCCGCGACGAACGCCTCGACGTAGGCGTCGACCGCGGGTATGCCGCCGCCGTTGGTCACGGTGACCTTCACCTGGTTCTGCTGCAGCGGGACGGCCTCGCCGCCGACCGCGCCGCCCGGCTTGACGATCCAGATGTCCGGGCTGACCCAGAAGGGCAGTGCGGCGGGCAGCGGCTCGGTGCCGTCGTCGGCCGGGTTGGTGCGGATGTAGAGCCGCGTGATCGCGTCGAACGGCTTGTCGTTGTCGTGGTCGTCAGGCATCTCGTCAGTCCCCCTGAGGTGGTGCGCGTCTACGGGATGTAGCTGGTGTCGACCGGGTTCACCACGTCGATGTCCGGCTGCTTGGGCTCCCATGCCTTCCAGCCGTAGCCGCGGTCCGCATCGAGGTTGAAGTTGGGCAGGTCGTCGATGTGGCCGGACAGCAGGCGGGCGGTGAACGCCGGGATGCTGCCGAACTGGAACCCGGAGACGGTCGCCTGGTCGGTCGTGTCGGTGAACGCCGAGCCGGGCCCGTACGGGTCCTTCGCCGTGTAGAGGTCCTCGATCTGCGACCCGTACGGGTGGAAGCCCGTCAGGACGACGTCGGGGTTGGCCCCGAAGAACGGCTCGGGCGCCGGTTCCGACGCGGGGAGCTCCGGCGGGGTGCCCGGGTACACCAGGTGGTGCTCCATCGGGCCGAACATCCCGTGGGACTCCTGCTTCAGCGGGTAGGAGGAGTGGGCGGACGGGCTGGGCCCGCCGGTCAGGTGCGCGGAGGCGGTGTTGATGAACGCCGTGCCCCACGGGGTGCGGGAGAAGTCGCCCGGCTCGGGGGAGAGGTAGCCGCCGAGGACGAGGGCGAAGCGGCCCTCGTCGTAGATCTGCCAGACGCCCTTCTGGATCTGGTAGAGCAGCCACTTGACCAGGCCGAGCGCCTCGGTGACGGGCAGCAGGAAGATGTCGGCGATGTGGTTGAGGGTCCAGTCGACCGTGTAGGCGATCGAGTCGGCGACCCACTTCAGGAAGGCCAGCACCGCCGCGAAGATGTCGAGGACGCTGAAGCCGCCGCCCCCGCCGCCGGCACTGGGCGGGCTGGGGAAGCCGCTGACGTAGTCCGTGAAGAGGGCCGCGGTGCTCGAGCCGGGAGGCGGCACGGGCGTGGGCTTCTTGGCGTTGCCGATGGACGTCGCGCGCTCGAACCACATCAGCCAGAGGCGGTACGTGGTGTCGTAGTCGGTCGCCGTCAGCTTGGGCGGGACCGGCCGGCCCGGCGCCGCGTCGTACGTGAGGTCGACCGCCTTGACCAGCATGTCCGCGAGCTTGGAGGGCAGCATCCCGCCGGGGAACTCGCACAGGCGCGAGTAGTAGCTGCCCGAGATCGCGTCCGCGACGTAGGTGTCCTTGGACGTCAGGTTGAGGCAGCGCTTGGTCCGGCGGCTGTCGGGGTAGCCCTTGCGGGCGTACGCGTCGATCCAGTTCTCCACCAGGTGGTGGCGGTGCCAGTGCGACCGGTAGGGGCCGCCGACGATCGAGTTGACGAAGGGGTGGCCCGCGACGTCGGCGCCGATGTGGCTGCCGTAGCCGACCGCGTAGCGCATGAGGTCGTCGTCACCCTGCGCGAGCTTCCACATGGTCGAGGCGAAAGTGCCCGTGCGGCGGTAGTGCCACGTGTCGAACCAGTACCACTTGTCCTCCGGCTTGCCCTGCTGGAGCTTGGGGTAGAACCCGTAGAACAGGTCCACGTTCTTGGTGACGATCGCCGCCAGCTGCGTCTGCAGCGCGCTCGTGATCAGGGCGGACGTGTCGCCGACCTGGGTGAGCAGGCCCTGGAACAGCGCCTGGTCGACGGCCGTGACGGCGTCGTCGATCGCGTCCTCGACCGGCTCGACGACGGACTCGTAGAAGTCGATGAACGGCTTCAGCGCGTCGAAGACGCCGAACAGGAAGTTCGCGAACTCGTCGAGCGGGGTCCCGTACTCCTTGAGCGAGAAGACGAGGAAGTCAGGCCCCTGGGCGCCGAAGTTGGCGTACGGGCTGCACGGTTGCTTGTCGAGGAGGTCGGCGAGCTCGATACCTCGCGCACCCCCGAGCTCGCGCAGATAGCCCGGGACCTTCTGGATGTTCTGGAGATGGACGATCGGACCTGGCATGGCAGCAGCCCCCCGCTGACCGGGCCCGCTCCGTCGCGGGCTCCCGATGGTGGTGTCCGATGCCGGTCACTGACCTCGTCGGCAGTCGAACCTGTGTCTCTATTGCCCCATATGTCCGAATTGGGAACAAGAGAGGAGCGGGGTGAACAATCACTCGAACGGGTGACGTCAGGCGGGGTTGACCCGGCGCATCTCGGCCGCCAGCGCGGCGTGCAGGTCGAACGGTCGGCGCTCCAGCTCGGCCGCGACCACGGCGACGACCTCGGGCGGCTTGTTCTGGCTGAGCTTCTCGAGCATGCGGAAGCTCCGGACGTGCAGGCGCAGGCCGACGGTGCCGCGGGCCATCGCCCGGGCCGGTCCGTCGTAGGACGGGAGGAGGCGCGCGCCCTCGCCGGTCCCCTCGAAGTGCTCGACCAGCCGGCTCAGCACGGCGAAGTTCTCGTCGGCCGACAGCGCCTCGGGCCGGCAGGTGAGGTGCGCGGTCACGTGGTTCCACGTCGGGGCGAACTGGCCCTCGGGGTACCACCGGGTCGAGATGTAGGCGTGGGGGCCCTGCACGATGACGAGCACGTCCGAGCCGTCGAGGCGGTGGTTCAGCTCGTCGGGGCGGCCGAGGTGCGTGACCAGGGACATCGAGTCGTCCGCCGTCTCCTCCCAGAGCATCGGGTAGTGGCTGGCGACCAGGCCGCCGTCGGTCGAGGACACCAGCGTGGCCCACGGGTAGCCCTCGACCAGCGCCCGGAGCGCGCGGGGGTCGTCAGTGGCGAACTTGGGGTTCTGGAGCACGTGGCGATGATGCCACCCGGCGATCAGCGGGCGCTGAGGCGCYCCTGGGGCTCCGCGCCCGTCGTCGACCCGGAGACGTCGCGGCGCAGGTAGTTCCACGCGAGGAACGCGCACACCAGCCCGTTGAGGCACCCCATGAGCACGTCGGTGGGGCTGTGCATCCCGCGGTAGAGCCGGGAGGTGCCCACGGAGATCGGGACCAGCAGGCACAGCACGGTCACGACGCCGCGCAGGACCGGGTTGCCGATGCGCTGGGCCACCATCGCGAGGGTGACGTAGAAGGCGGTCGAGGCGCCGGTGTGGCCGCTCGGGTACGCGGACGTGGGCGGGGAGTCGTCGAGGTGCTCGACGTCCGGGCGCTCGCGGCCCACCACCAGCGCGGCGGTCATGAAGACGGCCGCCTGCACGGCGATCGCCTGCGCGGGGACGATGGCCAGCCACCACTGCTTCGTGCGCCACCAGAACAGTGCCGTGAACAGCACGCACGCGCCGATGATGAACTCGGTCGTGCCGATCCCGGACAGGATCGCGGTGAGCGAGTTGAGCGCGGGCGTCCGGATCGACACGAACCACCGGTTCACCGCCGTCTCCCCCGGCAGGTTGTTCAGCGGGCCCGTGATCAGGAACCCGATGCCGACGACGACGACCCACAGGCCGACGGCCGGCAGCAGCACGCGCACCGCGAAGTCCCGCAGGGCCTCCTTGCGCGTGGGCGCGGACGTGTCGAGCTCGTACCGGTGCAGGAAGGTGTGCATCAGATCTCCGGGTCGGGGGCCGTCGCGGACCAGCCGCTGTAGCCCAGGTAGGAGGCGCCCGCGAGGGCCGTCCCGAGCGCGAACCCAGCGACGACGTCGGAGGGGTAGTGCACGCCGAGCAGGACTCGGTCGAGGCCGGTGAGCAGGACGGTCGTCGCGGCGACGACGGGGACGACGACCCGCCCGCGCCGCCCGAGCAGCGGCCAGACCAGGAGGGTCAGCGTGAGCGCGACCGCGGCGATGTTCGTGGCGTGCCCGGACGGGAAGCTCGAGCCGGGGGCATGCTCCAGGGCGTCGTCGACCACTGGCCGCGCCCGCTGCACCAGCCCCTTGGCACCCAGCTGCACGGCCCACGCGGCCATGATCGTGAGGAACGCCCACAGCGCCCGGGTGGTCAGGCCGTGGCGCCGCCAGACCCACAGGCAGACCAGCGTCGCCGCGAGGTTGACCCACTTCGCCTGGAAGGCCTGCTGCCAGAGCACGAGCGCCTGCTCGAGCGCGGGGTGTGCACGCGTGAAGTCCGTCGCCCCCTGGATCGCCTGCCGGTCGAGGCGCAGGACGTCGTCCACCTGGGCGCGCACGACGTACGCGAGCACGGCGACCGGCACGGTCAGCGCGACCCCGAACACCGCAGCGCGGAGCAGGGCCCGGCGACGGAGCGGGAGCGGACGCATCCCCGGAGGCTAGGTGCAGGACCGTCGGCTCGCGCGTCGAACGAGTCAGCCGACGGTGGTCACGACCGTGCCGGCAGGCGCCTGCCACAGGAGGTCGAGCACGTCGTCGGCGACCCGCACGCAGCCGTTCGAGACCTCACCCCGACCGCTCAGCGTGGTCGTGTGGATGGCCGTCGTCGACGTCCCCGACTTCTTGTCGTAGTCGTCCATGACCTCGCTCTGCGACGACAGCAGGAGCACGCGCGGCGTGGTGGTGCCGGGCTCCAGCCAGTGCGTCCCCACGATGAAGGCCGGCACGTGCGGGGTCGGCTTGGTGGGGCTGCCGGTGGCCTTGACCGGCATGACGTGCGTCGTGGTCCCGTCGTCGACGGTGATGGTCTGCGCGGCGGTGTCCACCCGGACCGACCAGCTGGTGCCAGCCGTCTCGGTGTCGGCGGAGTCGATCCAGGCGCTGCGGTCGTTGACCTGCGTGACGTCCTGGCTGGGCAGCGCGCCGCGGGTGGCGAGCATGACGCGGAGCCAGCGTCCGCGCTGGTCGATCACGGGCAGGGTGGTGCGGACCTGCAGCGTCAGGGCGGGGACGACGCCGACGGCCGCGCCGCCGGGTGCGACGCGGGCGGCCGTGTCCCGGACGATGACGGCGGTCTGCCAGCGGCCGAGCGACGGGTCGTCGCTCGCGCGCTGCGTGAGCCCGTCCGTGCTGGGCAGTCCGGCGACGACGTGCACGGGGTCGGTGACGGGAAGCGCGGCGAGATCGGCGGCCGGCGCGGCGGCGACGGCCGGTGGGGCCGACTTGGTCACGGTGACCGGGGCGGCGACCTTCACCACAGGTGCCGGGGCCGCCTCGACCGCGCCGGGGTCGCCCGCGCACGCGCCGACGAGAAGGAGCACCGACGTCGCGACGAGGGTCGCGACCTTCGTACGTGCCACGCGTCCCCACCCCCGTCCCGATGTCGTGAGAGGTCATCGTGCGCCTGCCGCGCGCGATCCGGCAAAGCGATCGGCTGTCGGACACCTGATCTCACGATGTGGTCGGGTGTTTGACGCTCCCGCGGTCCCTGTCTAAATTCCCTACCAATAAGGTCAAGATTTCCAGTGCGAAGCCCCGGCTAGCTGGATGGCAACCCTCCGCATGGCGGGGTGCCCCGGGTGAGGACCTGGTCACGGCAGTGCACCGCCGCCGTCGACAACATGCGAGCCCCGGCAACCGCCGGGACGAGAGGACGGACCATGAACGCGACCGGGGTCTCCACCCGTTCGATGCTGACGCGTTCCTGTCCGGCCCTCTGTCGCCGCTGACCGGCTGACCCACCCTCCGCACGCCCCGCGACCGGGGCGCGCGACGCGTACCCCGACGCGCTCGACGCTCGGTGGGGCGCGCCCTGAACCAGCACCGGAACGGAACACCCATGTCTCGCCACGCCCATCTCGGCATCGATCTCAGCGACACCGGCGCCCACGCCGCCGCGTGGCGCGACCACGGTTCGCAGGGGCAACGGCTGTTCGACGCCGCCCGCCTGCTCGAGCTGGTGACCGTCGCCCAGCGCGGAGCCCTCGACTTCGTGGTCTTCGACGACGACTTCGCGCTGCACCCGAGCCGCAACACGACCCTGCAGGGCCGGCTCGACGCCGCGCTCGTCGCCGCCCGGCTCGCGCCCCGCACCGCCGGCATCGGCCTGGTCTCGACCGTCGGCACCACGCACACCGCACCGGCGCACGTGGCCAAGGCCATCGCCACGATCGACCACGCGAGCCACGGCCGCGCGGCGTGGCAGGTCGGCTGGGACACCCGCATCGACGAGGTGCCGACCGCCGGGCCGCGCTCGTCGACCGTCGAGGCCTCCGCCGTCGCGGCAGCGGCCGACGCGGCCGCGGTGGTCGGCCGGCACTGGGACCRCTGGGACGAGACGGCGCCGGACCGGCCCCGGTTCGTCGCGCACGACGGCGTGCACTTCGCCTCGAAGCCCTCGACGGCCGCGTCCCGCCCGCCGCAGGGTCGTCCGCCGGTCGTGGTGCGGCTCGGCAGCCACGCCGCCCTCGACCTGGCGGGTCGGCATGCCGACGTCGTGCGGGTGCGGGCGACCGGGCCCGACGAGGCCGCGGAGGCCCGGCTCCGGGTGCTCGCGGCCGTCGCCGCCGCCGGCCGGGACCCCCGCGACGTCCGCGTGCTGGTCGATGCCCACCTCGTCATCGGCCCGGACCGGGCGAGCGCGCAGGCCCGGCACGAGATGCTCGCGGAGCTCGAGGGCGTCGACACCGGCACCCTCTCGTTCGTCGGCACCACCGCGGGCTTCGCCGAGCTGGTCTCGACCTGGGTGGACGACGAGATCGCCGACGGGTTCGTCGTGCGGCCGTCGTCGGTGCACACCGACCTGCCCGCCCTGGTCGACGGCGTCGTGCCTCTGCTGCGCGCGTCCGGTCGGTTCCGCGCCGGCTACCCCGGCAGCACGCTGCGCGACACGCTCGGCCTGCCGCTGTCCACCACGAGCTACGCCGCGACGGCCTGACATGACGACGACCACCACGCTGACCGTCCGCTCGTTCGGCCTGCTCGACGAGGAGGTCCGGCCGCTGCTGGACGAGCTCGCCCACGAGTACTCGTCGCGCTACGGCGACCACGTCGGCGTCGACGCCCTGCGCCAGGAGCTCGAGCGCTACCCGGCCCACCAGTTCGCGGCCCCCGACGGGGACCTGATCCTGCTGCTCGTCGACGGCGTGGCCGTGGCCGGCGGGGCCTTCCGGCTGCGCGCCGAGCCCGAGCTGGGGGACGCCGCGCGGCTGACCCGGCCCGGGACGCGCGACGCGGACGGGCTGCCCACCGTGCGGACCGCCGAGTACAAGCGGATCTGGACCAGCACGGCGCACCGCCGGCAGGGGCT